>NZ_PNCW01000440.1:0-356 GCF_005886985.1 Pseudoalteromonas sp. S3178
CGGCATTTTATCAGGGCGAGGGGGCGAGGCTGGCAGCGCCACAGCCATACCGCCACTATGCGGCCTATCTGGCGCAACAGGACGGTGAGGTGGCGCAGGCTTACTGGCGCGATGTGCTGGCGGAGGTTGAGCATAAAACGCCGTTGCCACTGGCGCACCAGCGAGCGGAGCAGCGAGCACAGGAACCAGCGATGCAGGCACGTACAGTGACGTTCAGCGAAGAGCAAACGGGGGCGCTGAGCGCCTTTGCGAAGCGCAGTCAGACGACAGTGAACATTTTGGTACAGGGCGCTTGGGCGCTGTTGCTGAGCAAATACGGTGGCGGCAGTCAGGTGGTGTTCGGTTCGACGACGTCG
>NZ_PNCW01000441.1:0-366 GCF_005886985.1 Pseudoalteromonas sp. S3178
ATTACATGGAGACTTAACTCAGGCTCTTTCTCAGCCCAATCTTATCGCCCTTAGCCAGACAGAATCAAAGCGCTTGTTTGGCGATACAGATGTTATCGGCAGGCAACTTGAATACGATGGGGGAAGCTATGAAGTGGCTGCTGTTTTTGCGGATTTGGAAGCAAATACACACTTTGATTTTGATGTGCTGATGTACTTACCCAAATTACAGCGCGGTCCTTTTAGTAGTCATGTGTATTTGAAGTTGCAGCCAGAAGCAGATCCCAACGCGTTAGCCCAAGAGATGACGCGCGAGATGCAAAAAAGAGCTAAAAACCCGAACTTCAAAGACATCCAGTTTCAGTTTATTCCGTTGACCCAGTTGCA
>NZ_PNCW01000442.1:0-309 GCF_005886985.1 Pseudoalteromonas sp. S3178
AAATGCCAGAGATGGATGGGTATACACTCACTGCTGAAATAAAAGCAGATCCTAAATTGGCACCTTTACATGTTATCTTACATACTTCTTTAAGCGGTGTATTTAATCAGGCCATGATAGAAAAAGTTGGTGCTGATGATTTTATCGCAAAATTTAACCCAGATGAATTGGCAACAGCTGTAAAAAAATGGGTTCACTGTGATTAATGAATGGCGGTAATACTTTGGAAAACAAGAACCTTCAACAAAACGAGTACGATCAGTTTAGGACGTTCCTAGAGCAGCAATGTGGCATAGTGCTTGGGGATAA
>NZ_PNCW01000443.1:0-311 GCF_005886985.1 Pseudoalteromonas sp. S3178
AAAAGTAATAGTGGTGTGGGGCTGAATTTGTTGAATGATTTTGTGTATTTAAATAAATAGTCGGAAGTGCTGCAATGACATCGCTACTTTGCAGCTTTTCTATATTAGACCGTAGTAGTGGTCCAATTACAAAGTCAATTTCATTAGTTTGTAACTGCTGTTCAATGTCTTGATGTGTAAGCATTTCATCAATAAAAAACACTTCAGTATGCGATATGTTGTCAGTAGCTGCTAAAAAGCCATTTTTTAATGCAACGCCAAGTCGCTCGCTTGCGCCTGATTGGGGGAGTAATATGGCGAGCTTGCTGGTT
>NZ_PNCW01000444.1:0-317 GCF_005886985.1 Pseudoalteromonas sp. S3178
GGGATCAAAAGTAAATTTTGTTCTCAGCGTAATCGATAATTAGCTTATCGTCGTTGAAATTACTTAAACCCAGCAGGATAAACGGCTCATCTTTATATCCAAGCACCTCAAACACTGGCATATCCGATAAGTGACTTTCGGTATTGATGATTTCCTTGCCTCCCAAGCTAAAGCGCAGTGATTCTATGGCCACCTTTTTAGTCGCTTGGTCGTTTAACCCTCGGCTGATGTCTTCTTCACCCAGCGTTAATGCCAGTTTATTGGCCAAGTGTGAATTGATGTAGTTGGTTGGAGCGCCGGTATCAAGCACGGCGTCT
>NZ_PNCW01000445.1:0-242 GCF_005886985.1 Pseudoalteromonas sp. S3178
TGGCTTTACCTAGGGGCAATATATAATCTTTTGCCGGTTCGATGGTTTTGGCATCATCGGTACCGGGCACTTTACTCCAGTACAATCCTTTATGCTCAAGCATAATAACAGGATTAGGATCGAGGAAGGCGGCTTTCATCAAACCCTTCATGTCTGCGGCATTGGAAGGATATACAACTTTAATACCCTTGATAGAAAATAAGGTACTTTCGATACTGCCACTATGATATGGCCCCCCACCC
>NZ_PNCW01000446.1:0-218 GCF_005886985.1 Pseudoalteromonas sp. S3178
TTACACTTATGTTAAGAGTTTCTATTGATGAACGCCCACACTGGCGTGAACAAGCAAAAGCCCACGGCTTTGAATTTCATACTATGTATGGTGAAAAGTATTGGGACGAAAGTGCATATTATCAATTTACGTTAAAACAAATTGAGCAAGACTTGGAAGACCCAAGTGATGAACTCCACCAAATGCTCTTACACCTTGTCGATTTAGTGTGTAATGAT
>NZ_PNCW01000447.1:0-325 GCF_005886985.1 Pseudoalteromonas sp. S3178
AGGCCAAAGAATATACATTGCTGTCTCGTAGTATGTCGGATCAACTTAATGGTTCTGCGCGAGTCAGGATAAGCCAAGGAGATCCGGTTGTTTATTGGGTCGAAGCACCGCAAGCGCCTGGGTATTGGGTAAGAGTACCGCTTAGCGGACTCAGTGAAACAAAAATGGAGTTTTTAGTTTTTTACCTCTCCAGTATTGGTTTTTTAAGTGTGTTAGGGGGGTGGCTTTTTGCTAGGCATCTAAACAAACCGCTAAAATCGCTACAAATTGCAGCTAGTCGAGTAGGCGTAGGAGACTTTTCAACACGCCTTGTCGAAGAAGGGTC
>NZ_PNCW01000448.1:0-234 GCF_005886985.1 Pseudoalteromonas sp. S3178
CCAATAAACGTTCTTTGGCTTTTAAATATTGCTGGTAAACATTCTGTGCCACTTTTAAATCTTGCTGAACCTGTCTTTCATTAAAGTGGCTAGTCGACCACCAAAAGCTCACTAAACTTGCCATTGAGGTCAGTAAAACCAAGCCCACACACAATAAAATGATACGGATTTTTAAACTAGTGCCCATGATGTTCCTTAAATACTTCACCAAAGGTGTTGCGCGGAAAAGGTACT
>NZ_PNCW01000449.1:0-326 GCF_005886985.1 Pseudoalteromonas sp. S3178
CACTTATTAAAAGGTTTTTAATACGCTGTGCGTGCTCTCTTTTAATTTGATAAGGGCTTTTCCCGCGATTGCGGTTATTCTGATACCAAATACCATTAGAGGAAGTAATTTTTCCGTTCCATTCTTTCAACTCAACAATTAGAATGCGATCGTGTGTAATAATGAGGCAATCAATCTCCATAGAGCCTTGGGAGTCTGCAATAACAATCCCTGCATAGGCTTGCCAGCTATCTTGCAACCCTTTCTCCATTTTATCAACAGCTCTTAATTCACTTTTGTGTAGTCCTGCTCCACCAACTATATTTAATTTCACTATTTTTCCCTAA
>NZ_PNCW01000045.1:0-27060 GCF_005886985.1 Pseudoalteromonas sp. S3178
ATTGTTAAAGAACGTTTTGAGTCGCTTTAGCGTCTCAAGGGATGCGAATAATACACCCTTTATTTTTTGAGTCAACACTTTGTTTTAAACTTTCTTTTTAGAAGATTAAAAACCGAAGTTTTATTTAACTCTCTGAGCCGCTGCTGCCTTGCTATGCGTTGGCGTTTCCCGTCTCAGTGGGGTCGCATTATAGGGAGATCCGAAAACAGATCAACCCTTTTTTTAGATCTTTTTACTGTTCGAACAAAAATACAGCAAAACACGGTGAAACCTCATCAAAACAGCCATAAGCTGATGCTTTTTTACACTCTTCTTTATTATTTAATACAAATATCATTGCTATGTTCAATTAAGACGTTAAGATAGCAAGTTCACAATGTTAAATTAATGTTTATTTCCTGTTTATTGGTAGATCTAAAATGAAATTACCCGATCAAAAATCTTTTATCTTCTCTGTTATTCTTGCTGTAGTTGGTTTTGTTATTGTTGAGTTTGCTTTAGGCAGCTTAGCTTTAAGCCCTGCACTACTATTTGGTGCTGGTTTATTAATAGGTGCGATTGCTATTGCAGCAATGTCATCTGAAGGTGTTGAAGAAACCGAAGTTAAAACAAAAACACTTTATGTTGGCAACCTACCTTATCGTGCAAACGAAGGTGTGGTTCGTGCTTTGTTTGAAGAACAAGGTAAAGTGTTTAACGTACGCCTATTAAAGGATAAAAATACAGGCAAGCGTCGTGGCTTTGGTTTTGTTGAAATGGCGCAGGCAGATGCAGATAATGCAATTGCTAAGCTTAACGACAGTGAGTTTCAGCAACGTACTTTAAAAGTACGCGAAGCAAAACAAAAACAAGAAGATGATTCTAGTGCTCTTCGCACTGAGACGGATCAATCAGTGTAACTAGTTTTATCGCTAGTTTATCACTATTAATATCAGCCGTTGCATAGTAATGCAGCGGCTTTTTTATGTCTGAAGGTTTATTTGCTAGAAGGTTTGATTGAGCCAATAAAAAGTGAACTCTATTTGCTATAGCTTGACCTGAATCTAACAACTGTACATCTCCCTTGAAGTACTCCCTAATAGGATTGGCTAATATAGGGAAATGCGTACAGCCTAATACAAGCACGTCAGTATTTTTATCTACTTTTAGGCTATCAAGCTCTTGATGGAGTTTGAGCATGTCTAAGGTTTGTGTGTAAAAATACTGCTCAGCTAAAGCAACCAACTTAACGCTACTATATAAGTTAACCGTTACATTACGTGCGTGTTCAGTAATTAAAGTTTTTGTATATGGACTTGTGACTGTAGCAGGTGTTGCCAATAGCGCTATGTGATTAGTACGAGTAAGCTCTGCTGCAGGCTTTATTGCAGGTACTACACCCACAATAGGAATAGAAGTTATTTTACGAACAGCACTCAGTGCCGACGTTGAAGCCGTATTACACGCTATAACAATTAAATCAACGTTCAATTTATTACTATTAATAAAATGGATTAATGAACATAAACGATTAATGATTGTTTGTTGGGACTGCGCTCCGTAGGGAAGTAGTGCATTATCCATAAAATAACTGTACTGAGCATCAGGAATGCTTTGTTTTATATGTTCAAGCACAGTGGTGCCACCAATACCTGAATCAAAAACCATTATATGCGCTGACAAACAACTGTTCCCACTAAACGTTAAGAACGGCAGTTTGCCATGAGGTATTTATAAAAGAAAGTAGTTTAACTTTGCTGAGTTTCTAAATCAGCGAGATCATCTGCCGCTGTATTTAACTGATTTAAATTTTCAAACATCGATTTTGTGTAATCAACTAGCTTATCGATTTCTTGTTGATCTTGGTTTAACCATTGTAAGATCCCAGCAAGTTGGTTTTGTAAGCCTAACTCACCTGCTTTTTCAAAAGCATTTTTTAGATCATCGTTAAAAGGAGCTAATGTATCAGCGATCTCTTTTTCTGGAGCAGGCTTATACTCTTCGTAGCTCTTAACTGTTGCGACTGTTTTTGTTTGACGTAAATCCATAGAAAAAGCCACCAGCTGCTCACTACCTAAGCTTAACTCTTGCGCTTGTTCAAATGCTTTATCTAAATCGCCACCAAAAAATGTTGAGCTTACGTTTTGTAAGTCTTCCATCATCGCATTAATTGCATCTTGCTCTTGTTCGTTTAATTCACCATTAACCGACATTGAAAAAGACACTTGGCGAGATTGCGAGGAAGAACTTGCATATGATTCACTATCGTTGGTTTTGCTATAACCGCTTGCTGATTGGGACTCGTATGCATCAGCAAAGCTTATACTTACTTCATCACCCTCGGCAGTTGTAAACTTGTACTGAGCATCACTACTCATACTGACGTATTGGCCTTGGCTTATACTTACACTGGCAGGTTGAGGGTTAAATAACGACTCCTCTAATGTATCTATACCGTCGTAGATACCCTCTTGTGATTTTTTAATGCCTTCTTCCATGTCGTCATTAAAAATTCCAGTGCCTTTAAGTTCTTCAACGGCATCATCAATACCCATTTGTACTCCTTTGCGCGCTTCGCCAAGCATATTCTTAAGCTTGTCATCGTCAGCGCCATTTGCTTTTGCCTTATTAACGGCGCCACTCACAAAGTCGAGTACATTTTTTACTATTTCATCAAAATCAAATAGTGATTTCTCTGCTTTTTTTTCTTGAACGGGTAAGCCTAGTTGCTCAGCCATTTTATCGCCGAGTACTTTTGCAGCAAGCTCTCTACCTCGTTGTTGATAGCTATCTTGAGGAGACTCAATTGTAGGCTGCTGAATATCAGCCTTAGTATTGAATTTATTGACATTACTGTTTGGCGTAAAGTTATAGTTACCTATTTTCATAAACTGTCTCCTATGCGTGCGTAGCTCTATATCGGCCAGCGCAAATAAAACTAAAGTTAAGCGAGCAAAAAAACACCATTAACTCTAACCAAAACTAGACAAATACACAGCGCCCCCTACAATAACGCCGATAAACAGATCTTAGATAAGGTAGTAGCGTTAATGGCAGTTATTAAAATAGATACCACACAGTACCAAGCGCAGTTAAGTGAAAAAGAGCAGCGTATAAGTGCACAATTTCGACGTTTTGGTGTGGAGCAGCTAGAAGTATTTAGCTCAGAGCCAACTAACTACCGTCAACGCGCAGAGTTTAGAGTATGGCACGATGGTGACGATCTGTTCCATATTATGTTTGATCAACAAACAAAAGAAAAAATTCGCGTAGATACATTTGATCCTGCGGCCCCTCTTGTTGGTGAAATCATGCAGGTGATGATTGAAAATCTTAAACCATGTGAGATTTTACGCCGCAAGCTATTTCAAATAGATTACCTATCAACCCTAAGCGGTGAAATTTTAGTGAGCCTGCTTTATCACAAACCACTAGATGAGCAGTGGCTAACTGAAATAAAAGCACTTAAAGAAAAACTAAGCAGCAAGTACAAAATTGATTTTATTGGCCGTGCCCGCAAACAAAAAGAAGTACTTGGTGATGACTTTGTTACTGAGCGTTTAACCGTTAACGGCCAAGAGCTTATTTACCAACAAGTTGAAAACAGCTTTACTCAGCCAAATGCTAAAGTAAATATTAATATGCTTGAATGGGCGCAAGACTTATGTAAACCACTTAAAAATGATTTATTAGAGCTTTATTGCGGTAACGGTAACTTTTCTATTGCACTGGCGGGTTCTTTTAATAAAGTACTAGCAACTGAAATATCTAAATCGTCTGTTCACTCTGCTCAGTATAACATTGCCAAAAACAATGTAGATAATCTCGATATTATACGTATGTCGAGCGAAGAGTTTACTCAAGCAATGAATGGTGAGCGTACTTTCTCTCGTTTAGAGGGCATAGATTTAAAAAGCTACGACTGCCAAACCATATTAGTTGATCCACCGCGCGCAGGCATGAATGAGTTAACGTGTGACTTAGTGGCTAATTACGAAAACATAATTTATATATCGTGTAATCCAGAAACCCTTGAGCGTGATCTTGATCACTTAACTCGTACGCATAATGTTAAGCGCTTTGCGATATTTGATCAGTTCCCTTATACGCATCACATTGAGTCAGGTGTTTTCTTACAGCGTAAATAACCAACCAAAATTAAAGTGCCAGTACTTTTATAAGTGCTGGTATTTGTTCTTCACTAAACACTTGAATCCCATTATTCATTAATAATGCTGCAGTTAAACCTAGACCTTCGATTTTTACTCCGCGATGCTTTCCATCATATATTGTATTTCGTCCGCAAGAAGGGCTCGATTCTTTAAGTAGAGCAAAACGAACTTTATTTTTTTTACAAACTTCTAGCGCTATATTAGCCCCAGTTTGAAATTGCTCTGTTACATCCTCTCCTGAATTAGTAATTACTCTCCCCTGTATTATTTCAGCAGGAGCTCTAGGAGTAGATAGCCCACCAACAACTTCAGGACAAAAGGATATTATTTTCTTATTACTTTGCCATAACCGTAATTGTGGATGCTGTAATGTTTGTCCTTTTCCATCATAACGAACAGGCTGCCCTAGCAAACAACTCGATACTAATATTTTTTCCATTGCTACATCCTTATAAAGCAAAAAAGCTCCCTGAGGAGCTTTTTTAGTTTTAGCTAAATTTATTTGCTAGCTAAATAATTAATCAGTTTACCAATGTCTTCTGGCTCAGTAATACCCGACTCTCGGCCAAGGTTTAATTTGTACTTACCATTTACAATAAATGTAGGTACGCCACGTAGTGCGCCTTTTTCTTTAAAGTAGTCTTGATCGCGTTTCATTTTAGAGCTTAGCGTACGTACCGAGAAGCTTTTGAAAAGCTTATCAAACTTATCGCCATCTACACCTTGTGCTACAAATATATCTTTTACATCAGCAAGCTCATTAAACTTAGCGCGCTTGGTATGAATGTGATTAAAAATTGCAGAAACAATTTTATCTTTTTGTGGAAGCACTTCAGCTGTCGCTAGCGCTTGGCTCATCATTTGTTGGTTTTCTGGATCGCGAACACCTACAAAATCCACATGGCTCTTTTTAAACTTAACATTTTTATCAAGCTTAGGTTTAAACTCACCAATTAATGCTTCCATGTTATTACATGCAGGGCAGTAAAATGAGAAAAACTCTTTAATCTCCGGCTTTTTAGTCGCACGCTCAGATACCACGTCGTAATGCACGCCTTCTTCATACGTTGCTGCAAAACTAGTTGCTGCCATTGGCAGTAATACTGCAAGTAAACCTGCTTTAACTAATTTGATCATTATTATTATTCTCCGAGATTAAAGTGTTAGTAAAAAAGCAACTAACTCGTCAAGTTCTTGCTGATTATTGATGGTGTTAATATTTATTTTATATTTATCGTTAACTATAAAAGTAGGCACGCCTGTAAGTGCGCCAATTTTCGAGTATTTATTTTGTTTGTCTTGCATTGCACGTTCAGCGGCAATAATTGGCATACTTGCAATGTCTTGATCGAATGTCGCGCTATCAATACCGTTAACTTCAAGTAACTTTTTAACGTCTTTCATTTGCGTTAAAGGAGCACGTTGTACATGAATGCTTTTGAATATTTGATCGCTAATGCTTTGCGCCTGCCCATGTTTTTTGCCAATTAAGTAGGCATAGCTCAAATTGCTTTGTGCTTGTGGCGAAACGCCGCCCAAAAAGTTCACATGGTTTTTAATGAACTCAGTACCTTCAGGTAGGTTTTTTTCGATTGCTTTAGCAACTGGCTCAAATTTAAAACAGTGCGGGCAATAGTAAGAAAAAAACTCAGTTACCTGTGGCTCTGCGCTTTTGTCTACATCAATCACTGTATATTGGTTGTCGGCTTCAAACTGTGCAGCAAGTGCTGCAAATGGTAAACATAAAAGTAATAAACTCAGTTTCAATTTTTTAAGCATTGGTATCTCGTTGTACTTATCTTTAAATAAAATATTATGGCAATAACTTAAGCGGTGCTTCTTGCAGTGCTGCAAGTTGCTCTTTTAGCGCTAAAATTTGTTGCTCCCAGTATTTGTCATCTGCAAACCACGAAAAGTTCCGTACAAAAGCAGGATCGCTCCATCGTTTAGCTACCCATCCCATGTAGTGAATAATACGCATCGCTCGCAGCGGTTCAATCAATTTGAGTTGAGTGTGGTCAAAATCACAAAACTCTTCATACGCATTTACAAGGGTGTCTAACTGTAACAGTTGCGTAGCCCTATCGCCACTGAGCATCATCCATAAATCTTGAATAGCAGGACCTTGACGGCTATCGTCTAAATCAACAAACATTAGCGCATCACCTGCCCACAATATGTTACCTGCATGGCAATCTCCATGTAAGCGAATACTGTGTGTATCTTTATACTGCGTTTGTGCCTGCTCTATTACTAAATCTAAAATAGTATAAAAAGCAGTACTTATTCCCATTGGCACCAAGTTACTTTTTTGAAGATGAACTTTGGCTGTATGTAAGTATTCTTCACAGGTAAGTGTTGGTCTGTGCGCAAATGGTTTGGTTTTAGCAACTTGATGCATACGGCCAATTAATCGCCCCATTACGTCAAGCTGATCTAAATTATCCACTTCAAATAAGCGACCGCCTACGCTTGGAAATAACACAAACAAATAGCCTTGGTGCTCAAACAAGCTTTGCCCATTATATTTAACCGGTGCAACGACTGGCACTTCAGCCTCTGCTAGTTCAAATGCAAAATCATGTTCTTCTTGAATTTGCTCTTTGCTCCAGCGTTCTGGGCGATAAAACTTTACTACGTAGCGCAGGCCATCTTCAGCCTTAAATTGATAAACTCTGTTTTCGTAACTGTTCAGTGCTAATAAACCCGACTCAGCATAAATGCCTACCGTTTCTATAGCATCGAGTATTAGGTCGGGTGTTAGGTCAATAAAGCTAAATTTACTCATACTCTTCTTATATAAAATAAAAGCGGGTTATTCACCCGCTTTTGTTAATTGCTATAACTTCCTACCCCTTGGGTAAGCCGATATTACCGTGCTTTAAAAAAGTTACTTGGCTGCGATATCGTTTCGTCAGGTTCACTGACTGGCGAAAGCACAAAGTTGAACTCGGTCATTGGTGCTTTTAAATCATAAGGGTCCATTACAAGCGAAAGTGGTACATTGTGAGACTGACCAGCTTGCACAGTAAATGTTTGCTTACCTATGTATTTAAAGTTATCAAGTCCTTGGACCTTAATGTTAAAGGTTTGCTCGTATTGCGCTTTATTAATCACTTTTAACGTGTAGGTGTTTTCTACCAAACCATCAAAGTCGACACGGTATAACTGGTTTCTATCACGGATAATATCAAAGTCCATGGTTTTACGCAGTGCTATATTAGCGACAAGCGCCCCCGTAAGTACAACAAGTATGACCGTATAACCTATGATTTTAGCTCGAAGTGGATTCGTTTTATTTTCAGGTGTTTCTAGGTTTCGCTCTGTCGTATATGAAATAAGCCCACGCGGATAGTCCATTTTGTCCATCACACCATCACAAGCATCAATACACGCACCACAGTTAATACATTCAGCTTGTAGGCCATTACGAATATCTATACCTGTTGGGCATACTTGTACACATAAATTACAGTCTATGCAGTCGCCCATTTCTAGGTCTTCATGAGCAACTTTACGCGAACGTGGACCACGGCTTTCGCCTCTTTGCTCATCGTACGTTACGGTGTAAGTATCTTTATCAAACATAGCTGATTGAAAGCGTGAATACGGACAAATATGTAAACACATAATTTCACGCATCCAGCCAGCGTTGGCATAAGTACATGCAGCAAAGAAGATAATACTTATTAATGCATAACCACCGACGCTAAAGGTGACAAAATCAGGGAGCAGTTCTCTAATGGGTGTAAAGTAGCCTACAAAGGAAATAGCGGTATACAAAGAGAACAAGACCCAGCTGGAATGCTTGGCTGTTTTTCGCCAAAACTTATCAAAATCCATTGGCCGTTGATCGAGCTTTTTACGCTGATTTGCAGTTCCTTCAAATTTTTCTTCAAACCAGATAAAAATAAAGGTCCATACGGTTTGTGGGCAAGTATAACCACACCACACTCGGCCATAAAAAGTGGTAACCAAAAATAGCGCAAACGCTGCCAACATAAATATAAATGCAAGAATAGTAAAATCTTGAGGCCAAAGCGTTAAACCAAAAATATTATATTTTTGGCCTATCAAATCAAACAATACAGCTTGTTGCCCGTTAAAATTGATCCAGGGTAATGCCATAAAAGCGAGCATGCCTAAAAAACCAATGCGTTGCCTGAGTAACTGATGAAGGCCTTTTACAGCACGCACATAAATACGATTTCGGGGATTAAACCTGTCATCATCTCGGCTTAAATCCGGCTTTTGGATTTTTACCTCTGCAGGTATATTTTTTACTTTAATTTGCTTGTCCATCGAAGTTCCTCAACGCCGCTTGGAAATAAAAATTCAGCAATACTCAAGTACTCTACAACTAAAGCGTGCACGTTACATGCTTGGCATATTTAGGTGAATAAATAGCCTCTTGAATAGTTTCAGATATTTCAGAAATATCTGACTGCTGTTAGCTATTATAACAATATTGGCTAAAATTACTGACTTAGATTGCTAATAATTTATTCATCTCAGTTACTTGCTTTTAAAATGCAGTTTATTACACTGCATGGTAATTTAACCCTATTTAGATCAAGGTTTACGTATCCATGAAAAAATTTATTATATTGGTAGTGCTGATCCTTGCCTTTTTCACTATTGACCATCCTTTAATAAAAGAACCCCGTGAAAAGTTATTAGGAGAAGGCATTGGCTTTTTAAGTGATGCCAGCAAAGTAAACAGAAGCCCTGCTGCAAACATGGCTAAAAATAGAATAGCCACTCAGTTAAAGCTTTCTGAATCTGAGCAAGAGTACATAGAAAAAACATTTACGACTGATGATTCAGTACAGCTTTTTCATTTACGTTACTGTCGTGAGCGCGATCTTAACTTGTATTTTTACGATGAGCGCTTAAACACGGTGTGTAAAATAGTCTCTGAAGCTTTAGAGCAAAAGCGAGCTAAGTAATGGATTTTTCTAACCTAAATAAAAAAGCCAGCGACTCGTTTTATAAGCAACGCAATATGCTCAAGCAATTAGCCCAAGGTAAAACGCTTAAGTGTGAAAAATGTAATGGAGTTTTAACGCTTGATCTAGCCACCAGCGAATCGGGTAAAGGCTTAGTAAAGTGCAAGCAAGGCTGCACTGATATTGTTTTAGAACTAGGCGCTTAGATTAAGCGCCTAAAAGGCAAAGCAAATTACTCGTCCCAACTATCATCTGTAATTAAACCACTATTAATAGCAACAACTTCAATCAGCTCTGCAAAACCTAATGCAAAATCACCCATAGATTCATACTGATATTGGCACAGGGCGTCTGAGGTCATATTATTTTGTGCTGCAATTTGTGTTACGGCTTGCTGATCAAGTGCAAAAAAGCTAAGTGTACTAAGTGCGCTTTCTAGTGCTTGTTTAAATTCGGCATCTAACTCGGGAGCATTTAAAAGAGGCTCTGCATACGCTTTCGTCGCCACTAAAAAACCTTCACTCCACGGCTTACAAAACTCAAGGTTAAACTCTACTGGTAACTTGTACCCAGTTTCAAACACTTGCTCACTAATTTTATGATAAAGCGCCATGAATAAAAACAGCATCTCTTCGTCTAGGTCGTTAGCTGTGTTTGGTAGTATTTGTGTAAGCCACTCGTGCACATCAAGTGGGCTGGGCGAACAAATAACGCCAAATAAGTAACCTTCACTTTGCTCAAGGGTCATAGCTTGAGGCTGAGTGTTTAAAAACGTGCTGAGCTGCTTTGCATGCAACTCAGTAAATTGGGGTATTTGCATTAAAACTCTTTATATTAAATCAATTAAAAATTGAGCGGGTAGCGACCTTGGTTATCTGGTCGGCCTAAAAACTTAACCGCATCATGTACATCTTTTGGTAAGCTGGCATCTGGTTTTACATAACCGGCGACACTAAAATCAAAATTAGCTTTAAGTGTAGCATCTGCTTCAAGGCCTAACGTATTATCTGGGTCAATTAATATAGCTACATCACCCGACTTACAGCTTAACTTGCCTCCAAGAGGGCCTATATTGAACCAGCCATTTAACCCTTGTACATCAATATTTGGGCTCGCTATTTCACCCTTTAACGATTCGCAATAAGGTGCACCCGAGCTATATTCTTCAAGATCTAATATTACACGACCTTTAGCTGTTACTGGCAATGGTAGCTGTATTCTACCCATCGCACGCTCAACCGTTGAGCGAACTAAACCATCTGTAACTTTTACTTTGTTATTAAATAACCCAAAACTTATGTCGGCATAACCAGAAATATCACTACGTTCACGCGCATTACCAAATTTAATATTTGCGTTTAACTTACCAGTAAATAATTGCCAGCCTGCTACATCCCAACGCACGTTATTTAATTGCTCGCCCTCAAAGCGTACTTGCATCATTTGCCCTTCCCACACAGTACCAACAGTTTGGCCAATTTCTAACTGTTTAGGCAAGTAAGGTTTTGCTATATCAAGCGCTATAACCGCCGGTAATTTAATAATACAAAACACAATAAAACTGACTAAAAATACAGCCGATAACATTATTATTTTTTTCATTAATTAATTCTCTAATACCAAGCGGCTTACACTTACATAACCCGATTTGTCGTCACGGCTTAAATCTAAATTTTCAATTTTTAAACCATGCTGATTTACCAGTTCATCTAACCATTCGATTAGTTGATTAAACTCTACAGAGTCGAGCGTTAAACGAAGTGACCCCGTACTAGGCTGCATTTTACTAATATCTATTTGATAACGACCACGTGTAGAGTTAACAACTTGGCTTAAGTTTGTATTGCTCGCTACGCTAGTATTACCCGCCGCTTTTAGCTTTACTATGCTTTCATCAACCCAAACAAGAAGCTCTTGTTGTTTTATTTGTGACTGTTGTGCTTTTTCTATTGCGTTATTTAATGGTCTAAATATACCCATAACTAAAACAAAAATAATAAATACGCCACCAGCGATCATAACTAATTGCTGCTCTTGCTCTTTTAGTGAGCGCCAATATTGCATTAACTGCTTTTTCATACCGCACCTCGCAGTTTAATTTCGCCCACTACATAATCACCGTCGTTATTTAAAGAGCCTTGCTCAACGGTTAAACCTTGTTTTTCGAGTATGCTTTTAACTTTACCAAATGTTTGAAAGTCTTTTGCTCTAGCGCGAATACGCAGCTCATTTCGACGCTTATCGTAGCGCAGAGTTTCTGGGGTAAATTCGCTCACCTGAGAAAACACATCAACCAAATTTGCGGTTAAGTCTAAAAAGCCAGCTTCACTTGAACCTTGCACTCTATCAAGTGCGCCTTTTATTTGGCTTTTAATTAAGTTAGGGCGAACTTTTACGCCAGGAAACGCTTTTTGATATCTATCAACCACTTGCGCTTTAGCTATTTTTAGTTCCGAGTTGAGTTGGTGCAGTTCTATTGCTTTAATCGCAACCGTAGAGACTAGCGCAACGCCTGCAATAATTGCTGCGCCTTTCCAGTATCCCCACCACAATGAGCTTTTCTTTTTAAGCTGATAAAGGCCTTGGCGCAAATTAAATTTAACGCTATCTAATTGCTTTGCAAATAAAGCTAAAGGCAAGTCGTATTCATTGGTTTGTGCGTGTAGGTTAACACTTTCAGGAAAGTGATTCGCAGGGCTAAAATGCTTAATGTTTGGATTGCCTAAAGCCGTTAAATAATTACTTAACCAACTTGGTTCAACCGCACTAATATGCCATTGCCCTTGTTTAAATAACCACTGGTTATTAAGTTCAATAGCAGTGGCCTCACCTTCATCTCCCATAGGGAGTAACAGTGCATCTGGTAATATTTTATAAACAGATAAATTATGCTCTGCAAATAACGCAAGCCATTGTTCAAACCATTCACGATCGGTCATTGCTACACGTATGGCATGTTGCTCGCCAAGCATAGTTGGCTCGCCTACTGCTATAAATAAGTCATCTACATCACAGGCTATATCTTCTTCAAGCATGTACGGCAATGCTTGCTCAAGTTTACGGTTCCACTTTGTGGGTAAGGCAACTGTCTTTAATTGCACTTGGTCACTTGGTAGTAAAACGATAACTTCTCTGCTTTGTGCTTTTTCACTTAACTCAGTTAAGTGGCTTGCATTGGGTAATTCACCACTGGCTATTATTTCTTGTTCTTGTGGTGAGTATATTAACCAGTTAAGCAGTTCTTGTTCGGTTTGACCCGTGCGGATCAACAGTATTTCTGTCACTGTACGCCTCCAAATTTTCGCGCCAGTATCGTTACGTCGCCATCTTTAGCGTGCAGTAATGTGGTCATCGAAAAACGCAATTCAACAAAGTTTGCCTGCGTTTGTAATTTAAAATATTCGCTATTAATACTAAATAAGTCTTTTACAGATTCTACGTTTGCTCCACCTTGTTGCTGCACCTCAGTGAAAAACTCGTCAATACTATCAAAGCCTGTTTCAGGGCGAGCCCCAATAACAGCTTCAGCAGCAGATAAACTCAGTTCATCAATCATGGCACTTAAAATGAGAGCTTGCTCTGGCTGTAACGTATTTACATTAATCAATAATAAGGGGCTGCCTGGTATTACACATACATACGGTAATACTTTTTCCATTACTAATGGGTTAAATCCTTTCACTAAACGCAGCTCCGATGTTGACGCAAATAAGCTATTTGCAGTCATATACGGAAATTTACGAGATAAATACTCATCCTCCTCCGCACCTGAACGATAAGTAATGCTGTCCTCATCAAGCCAATCAAATACGCTATCGGCCATCGCCTCTTCTGACTCATCCGCAGGTAAATCTTCAATATTTTCAAGTAGTGTAAATAACGCTTTATGCGCAGGGTTTGTTTTACTTGTACCGCTTATATCAGGTGCTTGCGCTAAAGCATTTAAGTTTAAGCAAGCTTGTAAATCAGTAATTTGACCACTCAATGTACCATTATCGACCGGGTACGCAGTATCACCTTGAGTTGCCCAAATTTGATCAAGCGATGTTTTATCGGCATCATCTTTCTTACTCTGTATGAGCCCTTTTATAGCTAGCTCTTCTGCGCCGTACGCATACCATTTAGCTTGTTGATGACCTTGTAGGTTAGTGCTTTTCTGAACTTGCACCATCAAATTAGCACTCATTTCAACCGCTAAAATAGCAGCTAAAGCAACAATAAATAAAACGATAACAAGTGCTGCGCCACGTGACGCTTGCTGTTTACCCATTATCCACACTCGTACTTTGTGTTGTACTTGGTGGCGCAACAACCTTACCCTGACCAGGAACTAAAAATACTCGGCGAATAGGTTCAGCCTCTATTTGCTGAAGTGTTACAGCAACGGCTTTAGGAAGCGCTTTAATTTCCCATTGTTCTTGCCATGCATTTTTATCATCTAAAAACTCAAACTTGAGCTCTTCTACATTTTCAAGTATTCGCTGTACACGCGGCTCCATATTATCAAGCTGGTCCACGTATACCCTGTAAACGCGTTCAAGGTTGTCATCTAGCACTCTGTAGCCCACAGCTTGTAATTCAGAACGCGGTAATAAGTTTATAGGATTAACCCAGCCGTCGCGCACAAATGCGATGCCATCGTATTGGCTTTCTAACACATAACGACCTGCTAGCAAGTATTGCTCTTGTACATCGCCCGATTCGTTTCGAACGGCACGTTTGGTCATTTGGCTAAAATCTTGATCCATTAACCTAAAAGTAGTTTGTAGCCCGTTCAACTCAGCAATTTTTTCATCCGAAGCATCTTTTGCTTTGGTGGTGCTATCTAATATTTGATGGGTGGCAATAATTACAAAAGCTAAAATGCCCAGTGCCACCATTACTTCTAGCAACGTAAATCCGCGCTGCTTCACTTACTTACTGCCTTTGTTAAGGTAAGTTGAAAGCTCATATGCCGAGTTCTCATACTTTTCATCAGTAAATACATTAATTGTTACTTTAACAAAGCTTTTGTCGGCTGTAGCTGTTACCTCTTGTTGCCAAAACCATTCAACACCCGCCATTACTTCACTACCTCGTGCATTGTTTTTACCTTGCCACTGCTCACCTTTGGTACGTTGCTCAATAAGTACGTTTTCAGCAACCCAGGATGCGTACGTTTGCTCTTCAATCGTCGTTAAATGATGTATATGCTCGCCAGTGGCTTGCATAGCAGCTATACCTGCCATAGCACAAATGCTAAGCGCCACCAGTACCTCTAATAGCGTAAAGCCTCTATTAAGCTTCATTATTCTGGCTCTCGGCGAAAATTAACAGGTGCAGTAAACTCGCCTTCAATGAAATAAACAGGTTCACTTTGCTCTTTTAATTCAAGTATTAGTTGAAATGCACTGACCTCACCCGATGATAAAATAAGCACTTGGGGTATTTTTACTTTTTTAAGCTCTAACAAGCTATCTTCATCACCGCCGCTCATTAGCTCGCGCCAATTAGCTTGTTCTAACAAGTTATCTTGCGCCCACGCTAAATCTTCTAAATTTAAAGTAAGCTTTAAACGCTCATCCAGCTCTATGGGTTTAAACAGCTCTTCACGATCAAAAGTTATCCATTTTTCACCATCAAAGACTAAGTATTCTAGGGTGTTTTCTTCGACTAAAAAACCAAGTTCCACCTGATTTAAAATTGCAAATTCAGATGCCATATTAATGGTGGTATGCAGCCTAAGTGCTTGAGTGTCTAACTCATCTTCAGCGCCACCCTCTAAGCTGTATACCACCATTTTTGTGGCAAAAGCGATGATCACTAATACCACTAAAATTTCGATTAAACTAAAGCCTCTACTTTTTTTATTCAGCTGCTTAAGGCTTACTTGCATAGCAAGCCTCGAGCAGTTGTGTAATTATGCATAAAAGCGTAGTTAGACATTATTGTTCGTCTTCATCCCAGTTACCAATGTCATCATCGGTGCCAACTTCGCCATCTGGACCCATAGAAAAAATATCAAACTTACCAATTTCACCTGGGCTAATTAACTGGTACGTATTACCCCAAGGATCCTCTGGTAGCTCGCTAATAAAGCCGCCATCAGGAAAACGTTTAGGAATTGGCTCAATGCTTGTTTTATTAACTAGCGCTTCTAAACCTTGCTCTGTAGTTGGGTAGCTTTTATTTTTAAGCTTGTACAAGCTCATCGCATCTTCAAGTTGTTGAATATCTAAATGCGCTTTATCGATAGCGGCCTCTTCTTGCTGACCCATAATATTAGGCGCAACAATTGACATAATCATCCCGATGATAACTAGTACCACCATTACTTCTAATAAAGAAAAACCTGATTGTTTATTCACGTAAATACCTCGTTATTCTAAAAACACTAAGCAAAAATGATTTAGGTAAAATCATTAATATATAAAAACTTATTAAAGCCCTACAGCTTTGTTCATCGCCATTATTGGTTGCAGTATTGCCATTACTATAAACAATACAATAACAGCCATTGAGGCTATCATTGCAGGCTCAAGTAATTTAAGTGATACGTTAACCATACTTTCAAATTCTCGGTCTTGGTTGTTAGCGGCGCGCTCTAGCATTTGCTCAAGCTCACCTGATTTTTCACCACTGGCTATCATATGCAGCATCATTGGTGGAAACAACTTAGTTTGTTGAAGAGCCGCTCTTAAGCTTGCCCCTTCGCTTACTCTGTCGGAAGCATCGCCAACTGCTTTTTTAATTTTTTCGTTAACTAATACACCACCTGAGATACGCATACCTTCAAGTAGCGGTACAGAACTTGACGACAAAATACTTAATGTACGTGCAAAACGAGCAGTGTTAATGCCACGCGCTACTTTACCAATACCTGGCATGTGCAGTACTTTGTCATCCCACCAAAATCGTATTTTAGGCTGTTTAAGTGCATGCTTAATGCCTATAGCAATTGCGGTAATCGCGATTAAACTAATAAACCAATAATTTTGCACAAAGTGACTGCCAGCCATTACCCACTCGGTGGTCCATGGTAGTACTTGTTTGGTTTTCTCAAACGTTTTAAGTATTTTTGGTACAACCGTACCAAGTAAAACCGATACAATACCAATCGCGAATATTACCAAAATAGTAGGATAAACCATGGCTTGCGTTATTTGGCTACGCATATGTTGGCGCTGCTCAGTATAATCGGCAAGTCGGTTAAGTACCTGATCAAGGTGACCTGACTTTTCACCGGCGGCAACCATCGCACGATACAAATCGTCAAATACATGCGGAAACTCGCTCATACCATCAGCAAGCGTATAACCTTCTACCACTTTTGAACGTACTGACATAAGCATACGTTTTAAACGTGGCTTTTCACATTGCTCAGCAACAGCCATAACAGCGCCTTCAACTGGCAATGCCGATTGAATAAGCGTGGCTAATTGACGAGTAATAAGCGCGAGATCTGACGTTGAAATAGTCGGTTTAAAAAAGCTGCCAAGTAGTGGCGCTTTTTCACCTTTAACTTGTTTATCGCTTTGCGCAGCGGGTACAACCTCGAGCGGAGTTAACTTTTGCTCTCGTAATACTTGGCGTATTTGCTTTGCAGTATCGGCTTCTAAAATGCCTTTTTTTTCTTTTCCGCGACCATCAAGCGCACGGTATTCAAACGCCGCCATAACTAGGCTTCCTCACGGGTAACGCGCAGTACTTCTTCAAGTGTTGTTTTACCTGCAAGTACACGGCTACAGCCATCTTGACGAATGCTTGGACTTTTTTGGCGAATGTATTTTTCTACACTTTGCTCGCCCTTACCGCTGTGGATCATTTCACGTATAGCTTCATCTACAACTAGTAACTCATGAATACCTGTACGGCCTTTGTAACCATTAAAGTTACACTCTTCACACCCTACTGCACGATAAATGGTAGGTTGATTGTCAAACGGTACACCTAGCAATTGGCATTCACGTTCGTCAGCTATGTGTCCTTCCTTACAAGATTTACATAAGGTACGGACTAAGCGCTGAGAAAGTACGCCAAGTAATGATGATGAAAGTAAAAATGGTTCAACGCCCATATCTTCCATACGAGTAATTGCACCTGAGGCTGTATTTGTATGTAGCGTAGACATTACTAAGTGACCAGTAAGCGATGCTTGCACACCAATTTGAGCCGTTTCAAGGTCACGTATTTCACCCACCATTACTACATCGGGATCTTGACGTAATATAGCGCGTAACCCACGTGCAAATGTCATATCTACTTTTGTATTTACTTGTGTTTGACCAATACCTGGAATTTCGTACTCGATTGGATCTTCAACCGTTAAAATATTGCGATCGCGCGAGTTTATTTGGCTCATGCCGGCGTACAAAGTGGTACTTTTACCAGAACCCGTAGGGCCAGTAACCAAAATAATACCGTGTGGTTTACTAATTAAATCGGCAAACAATTCACGATTTTGCGGCGTCATGCCTAGATCTTCTAGATTTAAGCGTGCGTTGTTTTTATCAAGTAAACGCAGTACTACACGCTCACCAAAGCTCGATGGCATTGTAGATACACGAACATCAACTGCACGTCCTGCAATACGAAGGCTAATACGACCATCTTGCGGAATGCGCTTTTCAGCGATATCGAGCTTAGCCATTACTTTAATACGCGAGACGAGTAACGAAGCAAGTTTACGGTTTGGCTTAAGCACCTCTTTTAATACGCCATCGACCCTAAAGCGAATCACTAGCTCTTGCTCAAAGGTTTCGATATGAATATCAGAGGCACCTTCTTTAATTGCTTCACTAAGCATGGCATTAATAAGCTTAATGATTGGCGCGTCGTCATCGCCTGCAAGTAAGTCTTCCGTTTGTGGGAGCTCATCGGCAAGTGAAAATAAATCGACTTCGTTACCAATGTCTTCCATCATCTGTTGAGTTTCAGAGCTATCTCGTTGATAGGCGGCCTCTAATAGAAGCTCAAACTTATCATCTGGCAATTGCTCTAAAGTAAAACCACTTCCGGCTATACGACGCACTTCTAATAAAACGTTAACATCAAGCTCACCACGATAATAAACTACCGGGTGTTCGTTATTTTTACTCAGTAGCACACCTGCCCGACGGGCATATGAAAACGGTAACCGCTTTGGTGGTAACACAACTAATTCGTTAGCTGTTAATAACTCGTCAGAATGTGGCTCTGGAACACGGTGCACCACATCTTCGTTTATTTGTTCTATCGCGCTAGTCATCTTCACGCTCTGCACGTTCTTTTGCACTTAATGCTTTTAAATGTTCTTCGTAAGTTGGCGGCAGTATTAATTCATCATCCCACGACGGAAGTACAGGAGAATCTGAATTAGGCATAAGCTCTATGCCATCTTCTTTTTCTTTCATTTGCTCGCCGCGAATAAAATTATACTTATTAAAGCTTAACTTATTCATATTAACGCCATCACGAATGATTGTCGGACGAATAAACACGATAAGGTTACGCTTACGCTTTGTGGTGTTAGTCGATTTAAATAAATGACCTATAATGGGGATATCGCCTAAAATTGGCACCTTAGACACACTTTCTTGTACATCTTCATCAATTAAACCACCTAATACAACCATACCGCCATCATCAGCCATAACCGTTGTCGTAATTGCACGCTTATTAACAGAAATATCAACAGCAGTTGCACCACTAACACTTGATACTTCTTGTTCAATTAATAATTGTACCGCAGAGCCATCATTTATTTGCGGAGTGACTTTAAGTTTTACACCCACTTCTTGGCGTTCAATTGTTTGAAATGGATTATCGTTATTACTACCCGTTTGAGAGCCTGTAATAATAGGTACTTCTTGACCTACTATCATCGATGCTTCTTCGTTATCCATGGTTGTAATTGAAGGGGTAGCGAGTATGTTTGAGTTAGTATCTGTCGATACTGCTTGAATGATTGCACCCCAGTCATTTTTAACTAAGCCAAACGCTAAGCCGTTAACACCGCTTAATAATGAAGCAAGCGCGGTATAATCACCCTCAGTTGTTTCATCGTAGCTTGTAGCTGTGCCTGTTTCTGAACCGATGATTGTTTGAGTTGTTGTGGTGTCTTGCGCTTGAATACCCGCAACAGCTAGCGAGCCAACAGGGACTGTTGAGCCATTGTTAAACTGCAGCATACCACCTTCTTCAGAAATCCACTGCGTACCTAAGTTAACACCATCTGACTCCATCACTTCAACAATAATGGCTTCAACAAGTACTTGCGCACGGCGAATATCGAGCCTTTCAATAACGCTTTCTAATGAGCGCATTGCATCAGGCTGAGCAGTAATAATAAGTGAGTTAGAATCTGGGTGTGCTTCTATGCTGCTTTCATTACTATTGCGGCTTCGCGTTTTAGTTGTACCGCCTTGAGCATCATCAACAAGTGATTTACTTACGCCCTGTAATACTTTTACTAAATCTTCGGCTTTTGCGTAATTTAAGTAAAATACTTTTGTATTACCTTGGCTTTCAAGTTCGCCATCTAGGCGCTTAATTAGCTCGATGGCACGAGTGCGAGCTTGTCCTTCACCACTCACAATTACGCTATTGGTTCGACCGTCAGCCACTACTTTAGGGATCAAGAATTCAGGTACGCTGCCTTTCCCACTATCTTTGTAGATGTTTTCAACAACAGAAACCACATCATCTGCCGTTGCATATTTAAGCTTAACGATGTCTACGCGCTTATCACCGGCTTGATCCACTGAACGAATAATTTCAACTAAGCGATTTACCGACGCTGCATGCCCTGTAAGCATCATTACGTTAGCCGCGTTAAAGTTAGCAACATGGCCGCCATCTTTTTGATCACTAAATTGACGAACTAATGGCCCTAGCTCTTGCACGCTTACATTTTTTACGCGCACAACACGGGTGATCATCATATCGCCAGATGCTTCACTATTTTCAGTAATTAGTGGAACATTTGATTTTTTAGCATCAGAACTTTTTTCTACTTTAATAATGCCGTTGTCCATTTCAACAGCAGAATAACCATAAACTTCTAATACATTTAAAAAGAACTGATAATAAAGCGCCTCATCCATTAACTCATAACTACGTACATTTACTTTGCCACGTACATTAGGGTCAATGATCACTGTTTTATTTAGGTTTTTACCAACAATATTAATAAACTCGTTGATATCTGTACCTTTAAAGTTTGCAGCGTATTCAACAGCAGAAACAGACAAAGAAATACTTGCCGCCAAAAAAAGTGCTGCGTACTTAGCTAACCCTTTTTTAATTTTTTTGAGGTGTAGCACCTGAACCATTATGTTAAAACTCCAAAGCTAAGTTATTGCAGACTAAATTGCACATCTATTTGTTCGCCATCACGTTCAATTGTGATATTGGCATCTGTGCTATTACGCAGCTCATTAATGGCTGACATGGCCTGTTTTAAATCTGTTAATTGGTAGCCATTAATTGAAATAGCTAAATCGTTATTTTTTAATCCCATTTGCTTAAATAGCTCAGGCTCTTTACCTGAGCTTAAGCGATAACCAATAAGCTCACCGTCGCTCATTGCTTGCGAAACACGTATGTAATCAAATAACTTACCTGGCTCTTCTAATAGCTCTTCACGTGTTTCTATAATTGCTTCTTTTACCTCAGGGTCGGCAGTGGCATCTATTTGTAATTCACTTGGCTGTATTTTTTGCGGGCCCATTTCTGACTCCTCGCGCGCAGCGAGTACTGGCATAGACACTTTTTTGGTAAAATCGAGCCCGTCTAACATTAATGTTTCAAAACGACCGCTTACACTTAAAATTACGCGATCGGGTAAAATTTGTGCTACCTCTGCGCGCGTACCAAGTATAACCTCTTCCACAAGATAACTTACTTGCTTACCCTGTGACTCTATAATAGCGACGCCCGCTTTATCATCGTTACTCACAGCAACAATACCGGTTAAGTTTATACTTAAGCGAGTTTCTGGCGCATCGTTGATCACTTGTGATTGCTTCGCAGTATTATTGTTATTTGTTACAGTTTTTTTACCAAATAAAAATTGCTCAATAATATGCTGGACTGAGCGGTTGCTCGCCCCCGAAGTTTGATTAATATTATGAGTAGGCGTTAACAGAGAGACTGGTGGTCTAGGCCATAAAAGCCAAACTAATTTTGATAATAAAAATGCAAGATAAACAACAACTAACAATGTTACCAATGCGCTTAACTTAGCATGCGGTAAACGAGTTAAAAATTGTTTTAGTTGTTGGATTTGCTGTTCCATAAATAGTGTTCTTATTTTAATTTACTGCGTTAGCGCGTACCCATAGTACCCTTTCATTTTTCATTCAACAAGCACACTAATATTAAACTTTGTAAACAGAATAAATTTAGTTTACAAGAGTGTACAAAAAACAAACGGGTGGTGTAATACCTTCATCCTACGATGATTTCATGATAAATTTTAAGCTATAAAAACGTGGGAAAATACCTTATGAGTAAAAAAAGTAACGCTAATACGGGTTCAGACCATACTGAAGTGCTAAAAGTTCGATTAGATAAATGGTTATGGGCCGCTCGATTTTATAAAACACGCGCTATTGCTCGCGAAATGGTGCAAGGCGGTAAAGTACATTATAATGGGCAACGTACTAAGGCCAGTAAAATAGTTGAGCCTGGGGCAGTAATAAAGTTAGCTCAAGGCGTAGATGAAAAGCTTATTACTATACTCTCTGTGCTTGAAAAACGTCAAAGCGCCCCCATTGCACAGACCATGTATCAAGAATCTGATGCAAGTATTGCTAAACGCGAAGAAAACGCCATCGCTCGCAAAAATAACAGCTTCTTTGCTCCTCATCCGGATAGAAAACCAGATAAAAAGCAAAGGCGCGAACTTTTAAAAATGAAATCAAGTTAGGTATAGCCGCTCATGCAACAAGATCTACTTCACCGTTATTTATTTGACAACCTCGATGTTCGTGGCGAACTCGTACAAATCGAAAACGCCTATAACGAAATGATTGCCAATCATAACTACCCTCAGCCAGTTAAGGCATTATTAGGTGAGTTACTCGTTGCAACGTGTTTATTAACAGCCACCTTAAAGTTTGAAGGTGAGATAGCCGTACAACTTCAAGGTGACGGTCCGGTTAAATATGCAGTAATTAATGGCGACGATAAACAAAACATGCGCGGAATTGCCCGTATGCAAAGTGAAGTAACAGGCTCTACGGTAAAAGAATTGATAGGCAAAGGGTATATGGTCATTACCATTACTCCAACAAAGGGGGAGCGTTATCAAGGTATTGTTCCTCTTGAGCATGATACTTTAAGCGAGTGTATTGAAAGCTACTTTGAGCAATCAGAGCAACTAAAAACGCGCCTTTGGTTTGCAACAGATACTAGCGAAGGTAACGCTAAAGCGTGTGGTTTATTTTTGCAGGTACTCCCAGTAGATAAACAAAAGTCGATTGATGACTTTGCCCACTTAGAAGCACTAAGTAGCACGATCAAAGACGAAGAGTTATTAGAACTTGATGCCAATACAGTACTCACGCGCCTATATCATGAAGATAACCCTCGTGTATTCGAACCTCAAGCAATTACATTTAAATGTGGTTGTAGCCGCGAAAAAACAATTACGGCGCTAGTTAATGTAGGGCAACAAGCGCTACTTGATGATGTCGCTAAAAATGGCTCAGTTAATATAAGCTGTCACTATTGTTTAAAAGAATATATTTTTGACGAGCAAGACGTAAAAAATATTTTTAACTAAATAAGCTGTTTCATCCCACAACTAAATACAAAGCCGCAAAACATGCGGTTTTATATTATAAAAAGATGATACCGGTGTCATGAATTTTGTTAATTTACTGACACCGGTATCATTGAAATTATTCATGTTTTTTAGCAAATATATGTGTTTTTAGGGGCTTTACGGGCTCGAATATCTCAAAACCTTCTGTTACTATAATTTCAGCTTAAGGGCACTGATAACCCCAGAGCTATCCCGTTCAAACTCTCACACATTATAGTTAGGTATAAACATGACTACAGGCGCTACACGTTTTGTCGATTTAACCGCAGCTGAACTTGTCGAGCATGCGATCCGCCGTGGCGAAGGTACTTTAGCCGCAAATGGTGCTTTTGTTGCAATTACAGGAAAACGAACTGGTCGTTCACCAAAAGATCGTTTTATTGTACAAGAAGCATCTACTCAAGATGACATACAATGGGGCAACGTAAACCGCCCATTTGATGCAGACAAATTTGACGCTCTATGGGCTCGCGTAGAAGCACACGTTCAAAGTAATGACCACTTCACCTCTCACCTAGAAGTTGGCGCAGACCCTGAACACTATCTACCTGTAGTTGTTACTACAGAAACAGCGTGGCACCATATTTTTGCCAAAAACATGTTTATTGAACCACAAAACTATAACGCTTCTAATGTACCGCAATGGCAAGTAATGAACGTACCGTCATTCGTATGTGAGCCAGAGCGTGATGGTACAAACAGCGACGGTACCGTTATTATTAACTTTGCGCAGCGTAAAGTTTTATTAGCTGGTATGCGCTACGCCGGTGAAATGAAAAAGTCGATGTTTTCTGTTCAAAACTTCCTACTACCAGCTAAAGGTGTATTACCAATGCACTGCTCGGCTAATGTAGGCGAAGCTGGTGATACAGCATTATTCTTCGGTTTATCTGGTACAGGTAAAACAACACTTTCTGCAGATCCAACGCGCTTTTTAATTGGTGATGACGAACACGGCTGGGCACCAGGTAGCGTTTTTAATATTGAAGGTGGCTGTTACGCAAAATGTATCGACCTCTCACAAAAAAATGAGCCAGTGATTTGGGATGCTATTCGCTTTGGTACTATTTTAGAAAATGTAGTATTGAACGAGTCACGCATGCCAGATTTTAATGATACTAGCCTAACGCAAAATAGCCGTGCAGCTTACCCGCTTGAACACGTAGAAAAACGTAAAGTAGAAAACCGCGCTGGCGAACCTAATGCAGTCGTATTTTTAACCTGTGACGTAAGCGGTGTATTACCTCCTGTATCTGTATTATCAGAAGAAGCGGCAGCTTTTCACTTTTTAAGTGGATATACAGCAAAGGTAGGCTCTACCGAAATCGGCTCAACAAGCGATATAGAATCAACATTTTCTACATGTTTTGGTGCACCATTTTTCCCACGCCCAGCAGGTGTATACGCAGAGCTTCTTATGAAGCGAGTTCGTGAATTTGGCGCAAAAGTATACCTTGTAAATACAGGGTGGACCGGTGGTCCTTACGGAACAGGCAAGCGCTTTGACATTCCAACTACTCGAGCAGTAGTCGATGCAATCGTATCTGGAAAGTTAGTTGGCGTTGAAACTCAGCATATTGATGTTTTAAATTTAGACGTTCCTGTAGCTGTGCCAGGTGTTGATACAAACTTACTTAACCCAATTAATACATGGGAAGATAAAGCAAAGTATAACGAATATGCAGCTAAACTAGCGGCTGACTTCACTGAGAACTTCGCTAAGTACGATGTATCAGATGATATAAAAAATGCAGGCCCCAAAGCATAATTAGCCTTTAAGCCTTTTAAAACGCCAGCCTAGTGCTGGCGTTTTTGTTTTAAGATACAATCAAAACTGCGACATAATGTCGCACTTTATGCGCATAAAACACGATAAAATAGCCAAATATTTAAATTATCCTGAGCATGTCCATATATGGTGTTGTTTTATGATATTTAGCTTGTCGTGGCGAAAAATAGCTAGAAGAGTGCATCTATATTTAGGTATATCCATAGGTGCCTTATTAACATTAATCGCCTTGTCAGGCTCTATACTCGTTTATTATCCAGAGCTTGACGGACAGTTAAATAAATTAAGTGTACATAGCAGTAATACTATTAACTGGGATGAAGCCTACGCGACTTTAAAATATAAGTACCCAGACAGACTAGGCTCCTGGCGATTAGAAAATACAGCTACAGGCTCTGTAATACCAGCACGATACTACAAACCAATTGAGACAAAAGACCAAGCATTTGCTCCATTAATGGTCTGGCTTAACCCTATAGGTACACAGATCATTCGTGATGATTTTTGGGGAAGTTACTTCGTAACCTGGGTATATAACCTGCACTTTTCATTACTTACAGGCAGTACTGGGACATTAATTGTTGGCTATATAGGAATAGGTACTCTCATTCTTATTTTATCTGGATTGTGGGCATGGTGGCCAAAAAGAGGCTACTGGGTTAGATCGTTAAAATTCAAAGCCCGTAGCACTAAGCTTGGGCTATTATATGATTGGCATAAGTTTATAGGGTTATGCTTTATTCTACCTCTACTCGTTTTAACTATTACTGGCATTATGCTAGCGATACCAAATCAAACCGACCCGATAATCACAGCATTATTAGGTAAAATTGAAAAACCTACTACAACAGTAATAAAACCAAAAAACTATATATTGTTATCCGATGCAATTGAATTAGCACAAAAAGCTATGCCTAGCGCAAGGCTTGCTTGGATTGAAACACCTTCATCTAGTAACGCTGTATATCGATTTAGATTACAAACAACTAATGACCCATCTCATCGTTTTCCCCACAGCTATGTCGAAATAAATGCAAATTCAGCTGAAATCATAAGTGTATTTAACGTTGATGACAAAAGCCCAGCGACTAAAGTCAAAAATTGGCTACACCCTATTCATGATGGGTCTATTGGAAACCATCCCCTTAGAGTTTTATGGGTATTATCAGGTATAGCAAACGCCTTACTTTTTAGCCTTGGTCTATATAGATGGCTACTTAAAACAAGAAAAATTAATAACTATTAGCTAGGTTATAAATTTATAGGATTACACTTACAAGAAGTTACAGCCAGTAATGAAAGCTTATATGGTTTTAACGAAGTAATACAAGCTAAAATAGCCTTAACAAGACTTTGAGCGCTTTTATATAAACAAGGTAATGATGTGTACCGATTTCGCTTTAATTCACCATTATTGGCGATAGGCGATGAATTTCTAATTGTAATTTTACACCTCTTAATATCGTGTTAGAGATTGCTAATGCCACATTATCTATAATAGAAGTGCATAGGAGCGGCCACGACTGAGTTCGCCATGGTTTCTAGTATTTATCATCACAGTACTGTACCGGGTTTCTCTTATCTGAACTATTGTGGTGTAATGAAGCCAAAGCGGTGGATAGTTAAAGTAAAGTACTGCTTTATTACTAACTGAGATATTAAGTAGTTTCGGCGTCTTTAAATATGCTTTTAACGTCGCCCTCCCAAATTACGTAATTGATGCTGGATGAGTGTGTACTAATTGTACGTATTTTACTTTTCTGCATACGTAAAAAAGCCCGACTATTACTAGTCGGGCTTTCTACAATTTGAAGTCGGCGCGCTACGCAGTAGAATGTCATGGTGCCCACAGCGGTGGAGAGTCACAGTGAAATGGGATACTCTCATTGTGTCGGGGCGGCCTTCCGCGGGGCTCGCCTTCGCGCTGTTTTGTTTGACTACTGAGCTCGGCATGACCTATTGGCTATTTACTAAACCCCAGACAGCAAAAAACCCGTCACATCGCTGTAACGGGTTTCTCTTATTTGAAGCCTGGTAATATCCTACTTTCACATAGCAAATGGGATACTATCATTGGCCGGGGCTCGCCTTCGAGCTGTTTTGTTTCACTACTGATTTTGGCATGGGCTCTTGGCTATTTACTAAACCCCAGACAGCAAAAAACCCGTCACATTGCTGTAACGGGTTTCTCTTATTTGAAGCCTGGTAATGTCCTACTTTCACATAGCAAATGCTACACTATCATCGGCGCTGTTTCGTTTCACTACTGAGTTCGGCATGGAGTCAGGTGGGTCCAAAACGCTATTGTCACCAAGCAAATTAGGTGCAAAGGATTAATGACAAGCACGGAGTGCTGCTTTTCCTTTGCGCAAGGTGCCTCAA
>NZ_PNCW01000450.1:0-240 GCF_005886985.1 Pseudoalteromonas sp. S3178
GTGTATCACTTCGTGGTTTAGGTTCATCTCGTACGTTAGTTCTAATTAATGGTCGACGTGTTGTAGCTTCAGGAACAGGTGCTAACTCATCAGTTGATTTGAGTACTATTCCAACAGCGGTAATAAAGCGCGTTGAAGTATTAAAAGATGGTGCTTCTGCGATTTACGGTTCTGACGCGATTGGTGGTGTAGTAAACGTAATTACGCGTGACGATTTTGAGGGCTTCGAAGCTAATGCTA
>NZ_PNCW01000451.1:0-316 GCF_005886985.1 Pseudoalteromonas sp. S3178
CAACCTCCATTAAAGTTTGTGGCTTTAGGGAGGTTACCTGCAGAAATGTTTGATTGTGTAGTGTGAGGTAAAAAAAGAGGGGGGTTGCCAGTAAAAGGGCTAAAAGGCATACCCAAGGAAACTGACGTTTAGGAATAAAGAGTAGCCTTTTTATCAACTTCTTACCATATTGTATAACGTATACCCAACTGTGCAGGATCAGGTAAACAATGATCAGCAAGGCTGAGATAAGATGTATTGTGTGCGCATTAAATTGAGTTAGATTAAAATAGACACACCAGCCAGTAATAAGACTCGCGAAGAATACAAAGTATCC
>NZ_PNCW01000452.1:0-252 GCF_005886985.1 Pseudoalteromonas sp. S3178
TCCAACGAACGTTACTGCTTGTTCATCTTGTGTTTAAAGCAAAAATCCAACCCGAATTCTAAGAGACTCTATTTTTTCACTGCAAAACCAGACCAGTACTTACCTCACCATTTTACTGATCCGCACAGCTCAACACCCTAACCGCTACAACATTGGCTTATTATTGAGCGATCAATCCATTCGCCCCGACTTTTTCACGTTTTAATAGTGACAAGCCTGTTAAAAATTTTTATACTGCCTGCGCTTTCAGTG
>NZ_PNCW01000453.1:0-300 GCF_005886985.1 Pseudoalteromonas sp. S3178
CCTGATATATGCCCGATGACATTGGTTAAACTATCACAAGTTTATCAGCAACTCGAAAAAGACTACCCAATATCAGTATGGTTTGTGTCTGTTGATCCGCAACGAGATACACCCGCTAAACGTCACGCGTACATCAATTATTTTAATCATGAGTTTAAAGCATTAAGTGGTCCACATGCTCAGTTATTTCCATTTGTCCGAGATATTGGACTGATATATGCAATTAATAACAGTACGGAGCAAGAGTATTATGTTGACCATAGCGCTTCTGTGGCTTTAATTAACCCTCGAGGTGAATTG
>NZ_PNCW01000454.1:0-264 GCF_005886985.1 Pseudoalteromonas sp. S3178
AAAGGCGGCGAAATTTGCTGAAAGTACCCGACCTAAATATCCTCCCATAATTGAACTTGCGATATACCGCGTCATATTCTTATGTAAGGTCTGGCTTTGATATTGTTGGCCGATGTAAGTTGTCATGGCTGTTAACGCGGCGGGTAAGATCAAACCTTGTATAAAACGTGTGGCTAGCAGCAACTCAAAGTTGGGCATATGAACAAAGATGATACAGGTGATCGCAAGTAAGAACATGGCATATTTTAAAATCCGTAACGGGTT
>NZ_PNCW01000455.1:0-230 GCF_005886985.1 Pseudoalteromonas sp. S3178
GCAGTTACCAGTCATGAACTGAGTCAAATTAAAAGGTAAAAAAAGTCGTAAACTACGATATTTCGCAGATAAATAGAAGAAAAGCGCCATTAAGGCGCTTTTCTCATTTAAACCACATAAAGTCTCAGCGTTAGTCTGCTTGAGGTCTCATATGAGGGAACAAGATCACATCTTTAATCGTTGATGAGTCAGTAAATAGCATCACTAAACGGTCAATACCAATACCTTCA
>NZ_PNCW01000456.1:0-246 GCF_005886985.1 Pseudoalteromonas sp. S3178
TTGGATCCATCCCAAACAAGACAATACTGACTATGAAGTCTGTAGTGAAGCAAAAGTAGTGGATGAGCGCGTTGTTACCGATTCGGGCGGTCATAAAGAACTACGTTATGTAATAGAAACAAATTTAACTATCGGCAATCAGGCTTGGCCAATTGAAATCACGCTAAGCAATAGAGAAACCATGAAATTTAGAATGTTACTGGGCCGCACGGCGATGCGAGGCCGCATCCTTGTTGATCCAGAACA
>NZ_PNCW01000457.1:0-336 GCF_005886985.1 Pseudoalteromonas sp. S3178
AAAAAGGAGCCGCAAGCAGTGATCCGGTATTTCGAGGTATGGCTGGTTCTCGACTAAATATCATAACCGATGGTGGTCTTATACTTGGCGGGTGTGGCAATCGAATGGATCCGCCCACTGCGTACATTACTCCGCAATCTTATGATTCGCTGACCGTCATAAAAGGACCTCAAACCGTATTATATGGTTCAGGTAATAGCGCCGCAACCGTGGTCTTTGAGCGTATCAATGAACGCTTAGAGCAAAGCGGTGTCTCTGGTTTTGCCAACGCAGTCATAGCCAGTGCAGAACGTCGAAGCCTTAATACAGACATAAAAGCAGGCACTCAAGATTATT
>NZ_PNCW01000458.1:0-260 GCF_005886985.1 Pseudoalteromonas sp. S3178
TTTCAAATATTCAGGGTGTAAAACAGCACAATTACAGGTAGAATTAGTTGATAATAATTATTGTTTACCTAATGGAGTCTTTATGAAAAAAGCACTTGTTACTATACTGGCAACGCTTACTTGCCTACCAGCAATGGCTGCAGAGGAAGTTAATATCTACTCGTTTAGACAACCTTTTCTGATCCAACCTATTTTGGATGACTTCACCAAGCAAACTGGTATCAAGACCAATGTGGTTTTTGCAAAAAAAGGCTTAATCG
>NZ_PNCW01000459.1:0-288 GCF_005886985.1 Pseudoalteromonas sp. S3178
ACTTGGTTTGAGATATTTACTTAACAGCTTCGACTATTATAAGTTTTTAAGCATTACAGGGTCATTGATCGTTCCACTTTATTCAAACGCAAGTACAAAAGTTCCTTACACCGGCTTTCAACAAGTAGGGGGAGAAGTAAAAATGAGTTTATCAGGAACAAATAGAGAAAGATTAAGAAATACATATTATGATGTGAATGCAGGGATACGTCAATACTTTAGTTCAGAAGGTCCCACCCAATTATTTTTTGATGCCTTATTTGGGATACCGTTAGATGATTATAATAA
>NZ_PNCW01000046.1:0-39251 GCF_005886985.1 Pseudoalteromonas sp. S3178
CCATCCTCAAAATAGATCACTTAATTATGCGGATTGATATATTACCAACTCCAATAAATAGCTGATCTATTTCACTTGCTAAAACAACCCATTTCTTTGTTGTAAATTTCGTAAAGGGAACACCATTTACATTAATTTACGCCTAGAACTGAATTGTTTTTTCGGCGTAAAATTTAGAACACATGCTTAATGAAGTTGGTATAACAAAGGTATTCATATTGCATAAAGAGTGTACGTGTTGATATAGGTACATTACTTTTAATAACGCGTAAAACATTAATGTTGCGCACTGGAATCACTTTATTAAAAAGGAACACTCAATGGCTAATATACTTTACCCAGCGCCTTTAAAAGTAGGCTCTAAAATTGCTATTTGCTCGCTTTCATCTGGGCTAAAAGAAAAGTATCACGGACGATTAGATATAGTGATAGACGGATTAAAACACCGAGGTTACGAGGTAGTAGAAGGCGAATTTTTACGCCAAAACAAACCACGAGAACAACTTGATGCCAAAGCCCATGCACAGCAGTTAATGGGCTTTTTATTGGATGACGAAATAGCCGCGATTATGCCACCAATGGGCGGTGAGCTTGCAATGGAAGTACTACCGTTACTCGATTTTAATGCTATAAAAGCTGCAAAGCCTAAATGGCTGGTGGGCTTTTCTGATGTGAGTACCATAGCCTGTGCGTTAACGGCTAAATGCCAATGGGCAACACTTCATAGTGCTAATTTAATGCAGCTGCACCCCGATGAAACAAACCCCTATAGCTTACAAATTTTTGAAACTTTGACCTACGAAGCGGGGAGTAAGTTTGAACAAGGTCCTTCATCTTTACATCAAAAAACTAAACCAAATTATGCTCAAAACCCCAATGAGTTACTAGCACCTAGCGAGCCAACTCATTGGCAATGCTTAAACTCTACTGATAAACGCACGATAGAAATGTCAGGGCGCTTATTTGGTGGCTGCTTAGACACAGTAGGTTTATTGCTTGATTCCCCCTTTTTAGCATTGCACGAATTTAAAAAACACAGTGCATCAGAAGGGTTAATTTTATACCTCGAAAACTCAGAGCTTACGCCTACAACGGTTGCTCGGTTTTTACTTTCACTAAAGTTAGCCGGAATATTTGACGATATTAATGGCCTTATTTTAGGGCGAAGCGAAATCACTCAAAGCAATTACGACGCCTTTGATTACCGCCATGCGCTTGATGTGGCTCTTGGCGGGTGTTTGTTTCCGGTAATTTTTGATTCCGATATAGGCCATGTACAACCTAATTTAAACCTGGTAAATGGCGCTTCATGCTCGCTTATTGCTGATATTAATGAAGGTAAAGTACTTAAAGCATCATTAAATACTGAGCTTTCTTAACTTTTATTTTTGAATAACCTATAAATACAGGCGTATAATGCGCAGGCCGTAAACGCATAAGTTTGCGGTAAATTCTCAGGGCGGGGTGAAATTCCCCACCGGCGGTATGTTTTAATCAATACTTTTTTGACTAAAACGAGCCCGCGAGCGCTTTATTTAATTTATTTTACAATTTTGAAAAAGTTAAATGAAGGTCAAGCAGATCTGGTGAGATGCCAGAGCCGACGGTTAAAGTCCGGATGAAAGAGAATATAGCTTATTTCACTACGCCTAAATATCGCTTTTTGGCGTGTGTTTTTAATGCTGTTTTTTGGCAAAACATGCAAATTTATTTTGTATGGCTTTGCCATGCCTTTCAGTGTCCTGAATCTATTTATTTTTTATTTGGAATATAATGATGATTCAGTCTTTACTTACTCAATTTGGCGAAAGCCACACCCGTGTAGAAAATGCCATAGCGGCACTGCAACAGGGCCAAGGCGTGCTTGTTGTTGATGACGAAAACCGCGAAAACGAAGGCGACTTTGTATTTTCAGCCGAGCATTTAACTTCCCAACAAATGGCCGAAATGATCCGCGAAGGAAGCGGTATTGTGTGCTTATGCATGGATGATGAGCGCATTAAACAGTTAGACCTACCGCAAATGGTAACTAACAACACCAGCCAAAATAACACCGCCTACACAGTAACCATTGAAGCTAAACATGGCGTAACAACCGGTGTGTCGGCAGCCGATAGAGTAACCACAATTAAAGCGGCTACCGCCGACAACGCAAAACCGAGCGATTTATCGCGCCCAGGCCATGTATTTGGTTTAAAAGCGCAAACCGGTGGTGTACTTGTACGCCGAGGCCACACCGAGGCATCTGTTGATTTAATGCAGCTGGCAGGTTTAAAACCATTTGGTGTTATTTGTGAGCTAACTAATCCTGATGGCACAATGGCGCGTTTACCACAGGTAAGTAACTATGCTAATAAACACAGCATGACCGTGGTATCGATTGAAGACTTAGTGCAGTACATTCTAGCCCGCGAACTAAAAGTAAGCTAGTTCAACGGGTTATTTTGATTTAAGTATATAGCCCAACTATAAAGTTGGGCTTTTGTTATGCAAAAATGAATTTATTCTTCAGTTATAAAAGAGGTTTAAACATCTGCTAGCTAAATTAAACTAAAGGAATTACATTCATTTCAGTTTAAGTTCTGTCGCGGCTCAACGTTACTTCAATCGTTTTGCTTGTGAGTTGTTTAGACTTGCTACCACCTATTTAAACTTTGTACTATTCGTGGAATTATCGAATACATAAATTGGCTTTGTTAAAGCTAAATGCAATTAAAATAACTTTAGGAGGTTCTATGTGGGATGAAAGGTATAGCACTGATCAATACGCTTATGGCAAAGAGCCAAATGAGTTTTTAGCCCAGCAATATCAAAAACTACCCAAGGGCAAAGTAATAAGCTTAGCAGAAGGCGAAGGCCGTAACGCAGTCTTTTTAGCAAAAATGGGTTATGACGTTACTGCAATTGACGGCTCTAAAGTAGGGCTTGAAAAAGCGGCAAAGCTTGCTAAAGAGCACAATGTAAACATTAACCTTATACATGCCGATTTAGCAGAATTTGACTTTGGCGAAGCAAAATGGGATGCGGTCGTGTCTATTTATTGCCCTTTACCAAGCGCAGTTCGCTCAGCGGTATATAAACGCGCTGTAGAAGGTTTAAAGCCAAGTGGGGTATTTTTACTTGAGGCCTACACGCCCGAGCAGGTAAATTATAATACCGGAGGCGGACCAAGTGCAGATACTAAAACATCAAAAAGCAATTTAGAAGATGACTTAAAAGGCCTCAGCTTTTTGCATCTAGAAGAATTAAAGAGAGAAGTGTTTGAGGGCTCATACCACACAGGTTTAGCATCGGTCTTGCAGGCTATTGCTAAAAAATAAAGTGTATCTGAGAGCATAACGATAATAATAGGTCGCTATTCTGGTTTTTTATAAAACTGAGCTGCCGCTTGGCTCGTTTATTCTCAATTTACATCACAAAATAGGATAGTGTTTAGCGCTTTGCGTTGAAAGTACGAGCTAACCCCAACAGCCGAAACACTTAGTCTAACTGTAATAAAACTAATCGATGTAAACGATTTTGTATTTGGGCTCTGTGCTATTATTCGCAGCTTTCATAAGCAGATTGACTATTACAAAGTAATAAAGCGATTAGGCTGATTAGAACAAATAGTGCCAGTGTTTTTTGTCGATATACGCCATATTGCACCAAACTTAGGCTTGATGAATAGGGCTAGTTTTACAATAAATTTAGAAATTAATGAAGGTAAAGGTATTAACGAGGCCCTAGTTACCAAACTGAATTAGTTACTTTGATGGTACTCAATATTCTTCATAGCTTTAGGACGCTTGTTGTAGCGCCCATTGTGATGGTTTTTATGAGCGGTTAATTTTTCTTACCAGCTAATTTCTCAACCAATTCAACCCGCCTATTAAGCTCACGGCCTAATTCATTATTGTTTGTGGCAACAGGCGAGTAGGGGCCTGCGCCATGAGCGAATAACCTTGATTTAGATACACCGTAATTAGTGATAAGTGCCTTAACAACTGCATTAGCACGTCGCTCAGAAAGGTTTAAATTATACTCAGCTGATCCTTTATCGTCGGTGTGCCCAACAACATATAAACTTAGCTGTTTATTTTTATCCAACACTTGCGCAATAGTATCCAAGGCATGCTTCGATTCAGCTTTTATACTGGCTTTATCGTAATCAAACAAAACACCATATATTGATGCTTTCCCTTTTTGCGCTAATTGCTCTAATACTTTATCGCTATTAGTCTCGATTAGTCCGGTTAGCAATGGCTTAGTTTGTATAACCACTAACTGAATACGTGAATGGCCCTGATAATTTCCTATAAAAAATGCAGCGTATGTCGTTTGCTCATCAGTTGTCTTTTTCATAACCTGATAGCGAGGTTGCCCTGAGTAGTTATTAATTGATTTGACTGCTAACAAATCTCCTAACTGCTTAATATCTTCCCTGGTTTTTCTTTTATTTGTATTTTTACTACATGTATTTTTTTGGCACGAAAATACAGTTTCAAAGCCCTCTTTGACTAGAGCGCCTACATAATTATGATAAATTTTAAGAGAAGATACGTTATTTACTACATAGGTAATTTGAGTAAAGTCACCAGTCACATCAAATGTTGGGATTTGTTTTGTTTTTTTATTTACAACACCTACAGGAATGCTAAATTCTTCATAGTCTACCTGTTTAAAATCCTCAATATAACTGCCTGGGTAGCGACTGAGTAAAGGGTGATCTTGAGCGCCTTTTTTATCTTTATGTGGCGCTTTTGAGTTATTTTTATTGATTGGTTTGTTAAGAGCGCTTAGGTCGGCGGTTATCAACCCTGTTTCAATCTCTTTTATATCTATAGTGGTTAATTGTACACCCGTTGTATTTTTATATTGTCCTACATATAAAGCAACGGTAGCCTCAAGTTTGCTTTCGCCCTTAGTAGCATAAATATAATACGGGTTTCTAAATGCATTACCTGGGCTAAAATAGCTAGACTTTTCACCTAATCGCTTTTTATCTTCGTACCTATCACCTGAGTAACACGCATCTAATGAACACATATAGTTGATAGTAAAGCCGGCTTTTATAAGTGCTTCTTGATAGTTTTTGGTTACCTTTAAAGAAGCCACATTTTTGATGTCGTATGAGTAATGGTTTGTAGAGCCAATAAATGAGTCAAAAGTGAGTTGCTGTGCCTTTTTAGCGTTGCGATCAAAATTTGTAACAAGGCGAGTTTGCTCACCTTCTAACATAACTTTATTTTGTAATTTTGCATTAGGATAAGGTGATAGAAACGGTTTAGCTTGAATGTTAAATACACTGAAACCACAGGCAAAAATGATGACTAACCTAGTTATATATTTCATTAAAATTTCCTTTTTATATTGAAAGTATTCGCCGACTATAAAACAGCTGATTTTTAAAGTCATCCTACTTAACATTATAGTTTTACTTACATTTATTTTTTAAGCTAGCGCATTAGTACACTGCTTTTGATTTACGTTTACTTAGTGACGAGTGCTCAGAAAAATGAGAACCTAATTAAGGTCGCTTTCAAAAAAATAAATTGTTAAACCTGCTGCTTAAAATAACAATGGAGATATCAATGCAAATAGACGACATTAGAGTGTTTGTGCCGTGTAAAAACTATCAACAATCGTGTGACTTTTATCAGGCGCTGGGCTTTAATGTTGAGCAGGCATCAGCTGATTTAAGTATTGCAACATCAGGTGAATGTAGCTTGTTTTTATACCAATCGTGTTAAGTTATTAGGCATTTATAGCGACAGATAAATAGCGTGATAACAAGGCATAAATATCGACATGTAGTTGTTCTACATAAGAATTTTATAACGCTGTTAGCGCTCTATTTAGCACGCTAGAATGATTAAATATTTAAGTCGATTGGTATTAAGCGTTACTACAACCAAGAATTTGCTGAAAATTTAATGCTGCAAGTGTGCGTATTAAACATAAACGAAGCTTTTAACACTATTAGTAAGTTAACTCACTTTGATATTCGCTTTGAAGGGATAAAACAAGAGCCGTGGGGGAAAGTAATTTATTTATGGGGACCATCTGGTGAGCTATTACATATTACAGAGCTTAACTAACCAGAACTTACATAACCAAAATTTAGGCTAATTAACTTGTATAATGCCACCCAGTTTAAGCTGGTGGCATTACATTATTGTTAGCTTATATTAACTTAGCTTTTCATTAAAAAACGCTAAGGTTCGCTGCCATGCAAGTTCTGCTTTTTGCTCATCATAGCGCCCAGTAGAGTCGTTATGAAAACCATGGTTAGCACCATCGTACATGTGCATAGTGTACTCAACATTGTTAGCTTTTAAGCTTTTTTCATAATCAGGCCATGTAGCGTTAACGCGTTTATCAAGCTCACCTAATTGAATCATTAAAGGCGCCTTTATATTTTTGTGCAGTGACTCACTTGCAGGAGTACCATAAAAAGGCACGCCAGCGCTAAGCAAGTCACTATCAACCGCCGCTAAATAATTAACAATATAGCCACCAAAACAAAAGCCTACAGCCCCCAGTTTACCGTTACTATGTGAATGACCTTTTAAAAAGTGGGCAGCGGCTACAAAGTCGTTTTGAATTTTAGCTCTGTCCATGGTTTTTTGCATTGCGCGGCCTTCATCGTCATTACCCGGGTAGCCACCGAGAGGGAAAAGTGCATCGGGGGCAAAGGCAATAAATCCTTTTTTGGCTAACCGACGGGCTACATCTCTTACATAAGGGTTTAAACCACGGTTTTCATGGAGAACTAATACCACTGGCAGTTTGCCTTCTATTTTACTAGGGACTGCTAAATAGCCTTTACCTTTACCATGTCCGTTAGGCGAATCAAACTCTTCGTAGGTGGCTTTTATATCGTCATCGTTAAACGATACTTGCTCTGCAAACGCATAATTGGGCAGCAGGGCACTGGTCAGTACACTCATTGAAAACCCAAGTGCAGCTAAACCGCCAAGTTTTTTCATAAAAGTACGTCTGTCCATCAAGCCGTGGGCGTATTCGTCGTACCAATCAAAGGCTTCTTGAGGGATATGATCTGATTGCGGGGTATTCATGGCTGCTCCTTCCATTATTATTAGTTATGTATTGTTATTTATTACCATAACGTATTAGGAGTAAAAAACGAGCAGTTTATCTCTTTATTTATCGAACCTTTTTAATGTATAAAATTAGTTATTGAGTTTTAGCTTACCTGCCTGATAACCCTTCATCTACGCCTATTAAAAAGTCGAGCCCCACAAACGCGAACGATATTGCAACGGCGCCTAATAGCATTAAGTTGCGGTTATTCTTTTTGTAGCCCATTGTGGTTAGTACAGCAAATATAATAAATAGAACAAGTTGTATAAGTGGCATTGTTTAATCCGTTTTTTTCTGAAGGTCCATATAAGTACCTAATCTATCACCTGAAAATAATTTAAACAATTGATAAAAAAGCTCGGCAACTTGCCGAGCTTTATTGGTTGGGGGGAGGTTAGTTTAGCTGTTAGTAGGCGCTGGTTGGGCATCCACTTGTGTCGGCTTGCCACGCATTTTACGTACTAATCGCTTAGCGTCTTCTAGTGCTACGTATTGGCAAGGTATAAGTATTAAGGTAATTACCGTGGCAAATAGCACACCAAAGGCAAGCGATACCGCCATAGGAATAACTATTTTAGCTTGTAAGCTGGTTTCCAAAATAATTGGCATTACACCAATAAAGGTAGTGATTGAGGTCAGCAATATAGCTCTAAAGCGCTTAGCACCTGCTTGCATAACGGCCTGTTTTACAGCCATACCTTCTGCGCGGGCTTTGTTTACAAAATCAACCATAACGAGTGAGTCGTTTACGACTATGCCCGCTACCGCAATAATGCCAAACATAGATAGACCGCTCATGGTCATGCCTAATATTACGTGACCAAACATTGCACCTACTACACCAAATGGAATAACCGACATTATAATAAGCGGCTGCGAGTAAGAGCGAAGCGGAATAGCTAATAACGCAAATATAATCATCAGCGATATAGCAAAGTCGCGTAACTGCTCATCGGCGCTGTCCATTTCCTCTTGTACGCGCCCAGCCACATTACTTTTAACGCCTGGGTAGCTTTTAAGCAGCGAAGGTAAATAGGTATCGCGAATTTCTTGTGCAATAGCAAACGGTTCAACTTGGTCAGTATTTACCGCTGCCCATACATTAACGGTACGGTTTGAGTTTTCGCGGCGTATACGGTTTACACCATCTACTAGTCTAACTTCGGCTACTTCGCTTAACGGCACTTCTGCACCGGTTGGCGTAATAATACGCGCATTTTGAATATTACTAATTGAGTTGCGCTCGCTCTCTGGGTAGCGGATCATCACTTTAATTTCTTCGCCTTCGCGTAAAATACGCTGTGCTTCTAATCCGTAGTAACTAAAGCTTACTTGCGATGCAACATCCGCAAGGGTTAGTCCCATGCTGTAGGCCAGTGGTTTTAAATCAAGCTGTACTTCGTCGGTGGCACTTTGTAGTGAGTCGTTTACATCGCCTACACCTTCCATGCTTTGTAACTTAGCTTTTAATTTACCGGCTACTTCTTTTAACTCATCGGCATTTTTGCCTTGAAGTCTAAAACTTACATCGCCGTCATCACGTCCGCCACTAAAAATATTATCTTGAATATTAAGCGTTTTAACACCTGGTAGCGGTGGCATTTGGTCACGCCATAACGCGCTTAATTCAAAAGTGTCGATAGGGCGCAAGTGCGGCTCTACTAAAATAGCCATAATGTTTGCTTGAGTACGCCCACGTAGGCTTACCGATAAATCACGTATCATGCTTTGGCCGTATTGCTCTTTAAGTTCTTTATCTACTTTAAGTAAAACGTCTTCTATTTTACGGGCGGTTTCAAGTGTTGCTTGCTCTGAAGAGGCAAGGTTCATTTCAAGTGTAATACGCGGAAAGTCATGCGGTATTTTAGGGTTAGGCACAAACTTAACTAAGCCGCCTGCAAACATACCTGCACTCACTATTAATATACATAAAAAACCTATAATTACGGTATATCGATAATGTATACAATGGCCTATAAAAGGCGTGTAGTAGTTTTGTACAAAGTGTTTTAAGCCACTATCAACCACATTACGCAGTTTATGTAATGGGTTTTTAGGGTTTGGTTTACGCGGGTTCATAGCTGCAATATGCGCAGGTAATATTAGCTTTGATTCAATTAACGAGAAAATCAAACACAGTATAATGACCACACCAATGGCTTTAGAAAACGCAGCGCCAGGGCCTGATGCCATAGCTTGTGGCAAAAACGCTGCAATAGTGGTTAATACCCCAAAGGTTGCAGGCATCGCTACGCGCTTAACACCACGAATAACGTTATCAAGGCTATGGCCATGTTTTTCAATTTCGGCACTGGCCGATTCGCCCACGACTATGGCGTCGTCGACCACAATCCCGAGTACTATAATAAAGGCAAATAACGACACCATGTTTATGGTGATGTCTAAAAAGCCAATTGGCATAAACAAAAAGGCACCTAGAAAAGACACCGGTAAACCCATCATTACCCAAAAAGCTAAACGCAGCGGTAAAAACAGCGCCAGCACTATCATTACTAAAATACCGCCCCATACCATGTTGTCGATCATCATATCGAGTCGACCTTCAAGGTAGTAGGTTAAATCAACAATAGGTGAGAGCTTTACGCCTTGTGGAAGTTTTGACTGTTTTTCTGCCATGTAGCCTTTAAGAATTTTAGCTACATCGGTTATATCTTGATCTTTTGAGGCATCTACTTCAAACGAAAGTGAGTTTTTACCATTATATTTAGAGTAAAGTAGGCCTTCTTCAAAGCCATCGTTAATCGTAGCTACATCGCCTAAATTAATTTGTGCGCCATCGGCAAGCGTTATAAGCGGAAGCTTTGCAAATTCGCCGCCACGGTAGGCCTGCTTTTCAACACGCATTGAAATATAGCCTGTGTCAGAACGAATTTGCCCTGCCGACATATTGGTAGAAAAGCTTTGCACCGCACTTGATACATCTCTAAATGTTAGGCCGTATTCACGTAGTTTATCGGGGCTTATTTCTATGCCTATTTCGTAATCTAGGCCACTGTAAAAATCGACTAAGTTAACGCCTGGTAAGGCGAGTAGTTCATCTTTTATGTCGTTACCTAGCTCTTTAAGCTGGTAGTAACTCATGTCGCCATAAAGCGCGAGGATCATTACCTCTTGCTGAAATTTTTCACGTTGAATAACGGGGCGTTCCATCCCAGCCGGAAAGGTATTAATAGAGTCTACTTGCGCTTTTATTTCGTCTAGGGCTTCTTGTAGGTCGTATTTTTCTTCTATTTCTACCCATGCTTGTGAATAACCTCGGTTAGAGTAGGTTATTAAACGTTTTATACCCTCGGTACCCTCAAGGTTTTCTTCTATTTTTATGGTTATACCTTCTTCAACCTCTTGCGGGGCTGCGCCTGGGTATACCGCTTCAATACTCACCCAGTTACTTTCAAACTGCGGAAATGCCTGTTTACGAATTGTCAGCGCCGTTAAAAGCCCGCCAATAAGTATAAAAATCATAATTAGGTTTGCCGCAACTGGGTTACGTGCAAACCAAGCAATTAAGCCTTTTTCTGAGGTACTCATGGCGTATCCTCTTTAAGTGCTAATTGAGTTACATCGCTTTTAGGCTCATTGCCTTCTAGCTTAACCGCCATGCCTTCTGTTGGGTATTCAAGGGCAGAGGTAATAAGTTGCTCGCCATTATTTAACCCTTGGTCGGCTATAACCATGCCATTTTGCTCACGTACAATATTAAGCGTTTTAAAGCTAAGGGTTTGATTGTCGTTTAAAATAGCAATTTTGTTATTTTTAACTAAATGGTGCGGGACAATAATCGCGTTATCCAGCGCTCGCCCTTCAATTGTGGCGTTAATGTACGAACCAAAACGAAGTGGCTTAGTGTTATCAGCATACGGGGTAGGTAACTGCGCAACTAAATAGCTCATACGGCTGGTTTGATCAACAATCCCTTCACTACGTACCACTTTGGCTTGCCACGTAGTTTGCTTACCAGCAAATTCTGCGTTAAGCGTAACCAGTGCGCCAATACCGCCATTATTTAAATATTGCAGCTCTTTATCTGCAACCGGTAAACGTACCTCTGCAACTGCTGTCGCGCTAAGCTCACCAAATTTACTGCCTGCGCTTACAACAGAGCCTAAGCTAATAGTGCGCTCGTTAATAATGGCGTCATATGGGGCTTTTATGTACGTACGTTCTAAATTACGTTTAGTGCGTTTTACACGGGCTTGAGCAGATTTAAAACTTGCCATTTTTTCAGCAAGTTGTGGTTTACGTAAATAAAGCTCCGAGGCAATCGCATCGCTTGAGTCTGATTTAATACGTTCCCATTCGGCTTTAGCAACGTGGGCTTGTGCACGCTCTATTTCAAGTGCTGAACTTGCCTGTGCAAGGCCTGCTTGTGCTTCAATAAAGTCGGCTTCGTAATCATTTGGATCAATACGTGCTAAAATATCGCCTTGCTTAACAAACGCGCCTTCTACAAATTGCCCGGCTACTGAAATAACTTGCCCGCTTACTTGAGCAACCAGCTCGGTACGGTCTTTAGGTTTTACAACGCCGTACGATTTTACATCAAGCGTAATAGCATCAATGTTTACACTTTTTGCCGCAACCAGCGGGCGAGTGTCTTGCTCTGGTTTTTCTTCTGGTGGCGTTTTCATTGCTGAAAGGCCAATTGCCAGTGCAATCCCGGCAGCTAAAACCGCGACTGGTAGTAAAATTTGTTTTTTAGTAGCCACAAGGCATTCCTTCATATATTTGGTGACAAGGCAATAATACGCAATAAAGTGTTTACAAGGCGTTTGAAGATGTAACAAAGCATTACATGTGTGTATTATAAATAAACAATTGACTATGTATGGGTGAAAATACACTGCAAATTGCATAGTTTTATTAACTGAGGTTATTATGAAAACAGAGCCTATGACGTGTCGTTTAGGCTGCGGTGCGTGTTGCATTGCACCGAGTATTAGCTCCCCAATCCCAGGAATGCCAAATGGTAAAAAAGCCGGAGAGCGTTGTATTCAGCTAGATGAGCGTAATTTATGTAAATTATTTGGCGATGAAAGCCGCCCAAAAGTATGTAGCGATTTTAGCGCCACATTTGATGTGTGTGGGTCAACAAATGCAGAGGCTCTAGCGCTTATAACCGAGCTTGAGCAATTAACCTAGCTTACGAGGTTAATACACATATATTTACATTTATCTATTACCGAGTAATTTTTTTAATAATTAAAAGCTGCGCTTTTCACGCGAGCAAGCTAAGCGTCTACCGCAAATGTGCAGATATACGGTTGTTTTGTAGACGTGAAGCTTGCTTACGTGACAGGCGAAGCCTGTAAAAGTGATTTATTCACAAAGAGGGGAAGAGGCGCTGCGCTTTTAGAGGAAGAGATTAACTTTAAGTAATAGTTGGTTTGTGTTTTCTCATTTACTTCTTATTCGCTTCTTTTTGTACAATATTTTTTGTCTAAAATAACGCTTTTATAAAAACCACAGCGTTTACAAACCAAAATATAAATTGAGTTTGTAAACGCCGCTTTAATTTTTACCAACTATACGTTGCGCTTAACGTATATTGCTCACCGCGCCCAGGTGTACCTGGTATTTCTTCAAACGACTCATCCCATAAGTTGTCAGCCGCTAAAGTAATAAATAAATTGCTTAACTGAGGAGGGGTTATTTTAAGCGTTAGCTGGGTAAATAACGCGTTGTCGTGGCCGTTTCTAAGCGCGTTTTTGTGTTGTGTACGCCATTCGTTATCTATTCTAAATTCTAAAATATCAGTTGGGTTGTACACAGCGCCGAGTGTTAAACGGTGATCAGGAAAGTTTAACGCGTAAAAACTGGCATCAATATCGGCAGCGCCGTAGTTTTCTGATTTATGCAAATAGGTGTAGCTAGCAATAAGTTTTGCTGTATCAAAGTGCTTAGTCGCTAAAAATTCAACTCCTGCAGTATTAATATCAACTGGGTTTGCAAAGCGCGCAGAGGTAGAGTCAAAATTAAAGGTCCAATCGGTTAAGTTATTATCTTTTCGATAAAAAATAGCCGAGTTTAACTGCCAGCTTTGCTTTTCTAGTAATAAGCCTAGCTCTAAGTTTGAAGTCGTTTCGCGTTCAAGGTTGTAGTTACTTCTAAATAACCCGCCAGAATCGCTGCCGCCAATGGCTGTGTAGCCTGCAACTTGACTCGCCTGCGCGTACGATAAATAAAACGTGCGATCAAGACCTTTACTGTTTTGTGTATTGAGCGTTACATCGCCAATAAGTGACAGTTCAGAGTCGTCTCTATTTGTATCGTCAAACGCAGCACCTAAGCGAAATGTTAGTTGTTTATTACCCTCAAGTGCCATTTTATACTCTGGCAATACACTCACTTTGTAATAGTTACGCGAGGTGAAATTGTTTTCAAGCGTGGTCGATTCAATTGAATCGTCAATAAACTGTGCCGAGTAATTTATTGCCAGTGCATTGCTTTGTGCATGGCTGCCCGAAAGAGCAAGCGATTTAACCTCGCTTTTATGAAAAGCTTCAAATGCACTTGGGTTTTCGCGCGAGTAAATATAGTGATCGTCATGGGTACGGTAATACGCCGATACTTCAAAGTGACTGTTTTCAGCGTAGTTTTGCTTGTGATTAAGCATCCAAAGGCGTGTTTCTAGATCTTCAGTTTCGTTAACGCCAAAAGGGGTGTACAAGTTAGGCCAACCAAAAAACTTATCTTGCGAGCCATAAAATAAGTCGGTTTGGCTATGCTCGCTTGCTAATTGCACGCGTGCTGAGGCGCGCGAAAAGTCATGATCGCCATTATCAATAGTGCCATCACTTTGCGAGTGAGAATACTCACCTTCAAAGCCCAGGGTATAGTTAGCTAAGCTATCAAGTTGTGTGTTTTTAGCAGCGTGAATACTTTGCAGGTTAAAGTCATTTGTGCCAGTACCAAGCGATACACTACCGCCAGTAATAATTGGTTTCCAACCAAACGAAACTGTACCTACAGAGCTGTTCATACCGTACAGTGCGTTATCAGCACCGGTTAAAACATCTGGACCACTTAGCATTTGTGGTGCAATAGGTATTTCAGCAAAATAATGGCCAGATTGCGGGTCAAGCAGGGTAGCGCTTCCTACTCTAAAACCGGTATTTTCAAAAATCCCACCGCGAATAGTTACATCAGCTTGTGCCTCAGCCATATTACGCGATTGAAGATCAACACGTGGGTCGTACTCTAAATTAGAAATAGGCGAGTCAAATGTACCCACAGGCAGTTTATTCGCAGTAGGTGAGGCTTCAACCGTTATTTGCTCTATTAAATAGTCATCAGGTTGTGTATTAGCATAAGCAAATGGAGTAACGCTGCATAAAAGGGCTGGTAATATAATGTGTGGTGTGCGATTCATGTGTTTCTCGTCGTTTTTTATTTGTAGCTGCGGTTACAATTAATTTTAAAACCCACATTTGAGCATGATAAAATAGCCAAATATAACAGCAGTCATTTTGTGCGCGATTGTACATTAATTTGTTAATAACTGCATTTGATAACCATTCACACTTCTCTCATTAGGTAACATTTATAATGGATACTAAAGAACATAATACTATTTACTTTGCTGGTGGCTGCCTGTGGGGTGTACAAGAGTTTATGAAACATTTACCAGGCGTGGTTAGCACACAGGCAGGGCGCGCGAACGGTACAAGTAAAACGACAGATGGCGACTATGATGGTTATGCAGAATGCGTAAAGGTAACTTTTGACCTAAACGTCGTTACCCTAAATAAGCTGTTTGACTACTTTTTTGAAATTATTGACCCATACAGCATTAATAAACAAGGGGATGACGTAGGCCCTAAATACCGCACTGCTATTTACAGCAAAAACCAAAGCCATTTAGACGCAGCAAGCAATTATATAAATAAGCGCAGTGATGCAGAAAAAATTGTTGTACAGGTAGAGCTGCTTACTAATTACGTACCAAGCGATGCTGAACACCAAGACCGTTTAACTAACCACCCAGATGACTATTGCCATATACCCTTTGAGTTATTGTATAAATACAAAACGAGTTAATAAAAACTATTGTTTATTTTTTCTTTGAGCTTTTTTGCTTAGTTTTTTCTTTTTTTCGCGGAAACATGTCTCTACTTAGGTATGGTACTGCTAAAAAAAAGATCCCACATCCTAAGTAAAAAAAAAGGTTAAAAAGATAAGTAAATGGAGAGGTCGAGAAAAAATAAACCTCAGATTCAACACGATAATCTGTTGGTGTAAGTACATAACCGTCGTATATAGATTTTACTGCGATTATGATAGATAAGGAGCCTATAGCCAAAAAAAACAAGGAGAATGCTATTTGATTTAATAACATTCTGGTATTACTAATATTAGCGTGTTTTATTTTTGGCTTCTTTCTTGGTTTAGTGTTATTTGATTTCTTCATGTTTACCAAAAAAAGTAATAAGCATAGCTATAAATATTCCGGCAAAGCCAACGGTTGAGAAAATTGAGCTATATTCACTTTTAATACTGAAAATATTTAGTAGGCTAGTTATTAATAAAAGTGATATTCCAAGTGTTTTTAAAACTTCTAGTGTTTTATTTAAACCAAACCATTCAAGGCAAGAAGGGCATTGCTTTTCAATAAAAATTCCTTTTTTATTAGTGTTTTTTATATCTGTACTATTAATTTTATTCTGACAGCTAGGGCATGTAGGTTTCATTTTAATCCTTTATTTAACCTTTTTTAATTTCTCTTAATACTCTAAAACCAATATAACTTGATCTTCGGTTTACTGTAAACTCCAGTCTTTGGGTGTGATGTAAGTGTTACTCTCCTTTAGATGGGCTTAAAATTTAAATTATATTTGAGAAATCATAAGTAATTAGATGTTAAAACTTCTCGCGCAAGCAAGCTTAGCGCCTACCGATAACGTTTAACACGAAGTTTTTGTAGACGTGCAGCTTGCTGACGTGACGAGCGTAGCTCGTAATTATTTAGCTCTGAGGTATCAAAATATACGCGCATCAAAAAAGCTCACATAATGTGAGCTTTTTAAAACTTATTTAAAGCTAATTCTAATTTACAGCTGCTTGTGCGGCGGGAAGTTGCTTAAAATATTAGCGACTGTTTCTTTAATTGATGCTTCGCGTTGTTCTGGCGATTGGTTTTTCTTTAAACGGCCTTCTTTAGCACCGCGCCAAACAAGTTGATTTGATTCGCGGTCGATAATATCAATCACTAAAGTGCCTACTTCATACTCACGGGCTGTTGTATCACGTTGAAAACCTGTGCCCCAGTATCCCCAACGAGCGCCGTAACCTACGTTAAAGGTATCTACTTCAAGTTCTTTATCTACCGATGCATGGTAGTTAACAAGCACATCCGCTTGCGCGGCATCAACTAAATTCATACCTAAGGTTTGGCTAAGCTCTGCGTTTACTGCGGTACGTACGCGTTTTTCCATTAAGCCATTGATTTGATAATTTGTGGTGTCTTTAGTTAAGCTCGCGTTTTCTACCCAAGCAAATGTTTTAAAATTACTAAAGTTGGCTGATTTGTCGTAATCCCAATCAGGGGTTTGTGTACAGGCTGTAAGTAGTGCTAGCGCTGCAACAATAAGTATATTTTTCATTACGTTTGCTCCAATAAAATGCGTTACCTTAAAATAACACACATCATTTAAATGTGTATTATTTTAACGTTCTATATTTTAGTTTAATAGCTGAGCCTTAATGGCCAATTAACTGTGTTCAACTTCTATCCAATCTTTTTCGTCTACCCAGTTTTGTGCGCCATCTTTTACTGAACGAATAGGCACAATGTAGTCACAGCTTATTTGTGGCTTAACCGAGGCAAATATAGGCACAAAGCCAAAGCTCAGTGCAGTTTCTATAATTGCTTTTTGGTTTTGCGGGTCGATATCAGCCGCTTCATCTATATAAATAGGTATACGGTAAAGGTTTTGTTCTTGATCGCTTAATAAGTAACGAATAAACAACATGCCACATAATAACTTAATAGTAATACGAGTTCCGTTTGAGCCAGCTGAGTCTATTTTTTCAAAGTGTTCGGTTTCACCTGCGCGATTTACCACTTCAAAACGAATATCAAATAAATCAGTTAAGGTAAGGCCTGCTTTATCCGAGGCAAGTTTTATTAAGTGATCTTTTGCTTCGTTTACTGCGCTTTCGCTGTAAGGTTCTTGGCTCAGTAAATCAAGGGTGTCGCCTTGCTCAAACTGATGCGACGTGCTGATAATGGTATCAATACTATCAACCAGCATTTTGCGCGGTATTACGTTAATTTTAAACGCTTGAAGGTTAGAAATACGGTGCTGGCTTATGCCTTTATTAAAGCTATTCATTTCACGGCGAAGGCGGTCTAAATCTTCTCGCAAGCCTTTAATGGTTGCGGCCACTTCGGTCAGTGCTACGCGTCCTTGGCGCTCAACGGCATCGCGTTCGTTATCAAGGTTATGAAATGCGCTAATAAGCTTTTGGTATTTAGTAAATTCGTCGTTTTCGTTATCGAACTTAGTAATGCCCGCGTTATATACATGTAAATAGGTATTACGCACGTTTATGTCAAAATTGCGCAGCTCTTGGCAGTCTTTATTAAAGTGATGTACTAAATCGCTTAAGTTATCAAAGTCGACTGTTATATCAATCATGTACGGGGTTACTTTCCCGCTGTATAAATCGAGAGTATGATCAATTCGCTCGCTTTTAACTTGGCGCAGGCGCTCAGTTTGACGATTAATTTGCTCTTGCTTTGATTTAATTAACGAGCGTCTGTCTGCAATTGAGCCACTATTTTTTTGTATGTCTTGCAGGTAATCGTCGACTTGTTCGCGCTCTGCTAATAATTGCTCTTTTAGCATGCCTTGCGCTTCTACAGATTGCTGCATTACCTCAAATTGCTCTAAGCGTTTTAGGGCGCTCTCTGCGCTCATTAGCTCATCGTAAAGTGCATCTTTTTCTTTTTGTTTATCTGCAACATTAGCAGCCACTTCGCGCTGTTGTTTAAACTCTTTTAATGAGTGCTCAAGTGCACTTAACTGCGCCGTTAATTGCTCTTTGTTTTCGCCGCTTTGCATGTGTACTGGCGAGAGCTTTTTAAGTTTAATGCTTGCACCTGGAAGCGTTAGCACACCGCCTTTAACGTTTTCACTTAACAGCGATAAAAAGTCCCCAAAGGCATCTTCATCATCAATGGTTATATCGCCATTAGTGGTGGTTGCAAACGAGAGTAGGTCGGGATTTAAAATGCGCGATATTTCTTCTACTTCTTTAAGCGATAGGTCTTCGCGCATACGGGTAAACAAATTAAACTCAAGGTTTTTAAGCTGCAGCTTTAAGCTTTTTATTTGTTTTTGAGTTTCGCTAATACGGTAATCAAGCGTGTGCAGACTTTGGCCTTGTGCGCTGGTTATAGAGTGTGAAAGCGACTCGTAATCGTGCTTAAGCTGGCCAAGGCTAGTTTTAAGAGTGGCCTTATTTACCAGCTCAAACTCGCTTTTTAGAGCGCTGTAATCTAAAAACCATTGCTCAATTTGGGTTTGTCTGCGCTCTATATCGCGTGATTGCTGTACGTATAGGCTTTGCTTTTGTTCAAACTCATGTTTTTCGTGTTCTATGTCTTCAAGTGCAACACCTAGCTCATTTAGCTGCGCCTCTTGGTAAGTATCAAAGTCAATTAGGGCTTGGTCAATTTTAGGTGCATAGGCTGCTAACTTACCTTTGAGCACGGTTTGATTTTCAAGCATTGATTCAAGCGCGCTTATTGGCTCTTGCATTGATTCAAGGGCTTTTAATTCACGTTTAGCGCGGTTTACTTTATCAAACGAGCGACGCCAGACTTCGTAAAAGTCGACCTTTGAGTTTGACATATGGCGCTCAAACACGCGTAGCATAAAGCGTTTAACATCGCTTGCGCCCAATTTATGTAAGTTAAGAATACGTCTAAAAATTTCTTTATAAATGGCAGAGTCTTGCACATTATTAAGCGGGATCATTTTTAAGTTAATGTCGCCGTCAAAGGGTGTTGCGCCACCGGTAAGTAGGGCGTTTAGCTCTTGTGCTTTTAGCTCTATAGGGTTGTAATTAAGCGACTTTAAATGATTAAACAGCTTAGTAAACTTAATTATGGTATTACCTTGCGTGTACTGCTCTAAATCAAGTTTGCCCTGATAACAAAAGTACTGATGCGCGTAACCGGCTATTTTACCAAGGCCTGCTACACCAATAACAACCGAGCCATGAGGGAGGTTAGCTTCTAGTAAAATGTACGACTGATCCGATGAAAAATAAAACTTACGGGTTTCATCTAAATCATGCCCGTCCCATTCGGTTAAGCGTAAATCGTTTATTAGCGGAAATTGCAGAGCGTTAATAACCGAGCTTTTACCGGTATTGTTAGGCGCACAAATAGAGCTGCTTTTATCAAGCGGGATCACACATTTTGCATAGCCTGCGGTGTTAAGTAGGGCGAGTTTACTTAGTCCGTATAGATTTTTCATTCCTCGTCCTCCGTAATGTAGGTTTCTTCGTTTACTTCCATTAATGCATCTATATAGCGGTGAATGGGCGCTTGTAGCATAAATCCGCCTTCTACTTCTCGGGCTAAACCTAAGCGCACCATGCGCAGGTATACGTCTTTACGTAAATCTGAGCCCGAAAATATCTCGAGCTGATCAAACAAGTGTTTGTTAATTTGCACTAAGGTTTGCATCAGTTCTAAATCGTTTACTTCATCAAACAAGGCGCGCATTGGGTCTTTACCCGTATTGGCAAAATGCTCAATTAAAATGTAAATAGTAAGTGCGATAGCACGGGATATTTTGCCCATATTTGGCGTGCTTTCGTCGCTTGTAAAGTAGTAAAAGCCGCGGCTGTCGTGTTTTAAATCGTGGCCAAGGGCATTAAATAATGCACTGTAGGCGTCTATGTGTTGGTCAAGCTCTTGCCACATTACATTGTCTTGTTCGCAAATATGGTAACCCGCAACTAATTTTTTATTAATGGCTTGCAGGTGTGTTAGCTCGTCTAGGTTTATATGTGTCATGTGTTACTCGTCTGCCTTTGTGTCTGGCTGAGGCGCTGAATTAAATGGGTATAACGAAAAGTGTTGGCCGGCTATTTTTACGCGCGCTTTTTCATCGCTTTGGCTAATGAGTACGTCGCTGTCGCTGACTAACTTTTGATACAAAAATAGCATTTCGTCGGCGTCTAGGTCGGGGTAGCTCTCATCTAAAAATTGCAGCAATGGCTGAGGCTTTTTACGTTTTTTATTAAAGCGTTTTGCAAAGGTTTTTTTAACATCGTGGTAATCAGGAATGTTAGGCGTTACAAAAGCCGGTACGTCTTGTTGCTCTGGAAGCTGGTATTCTTCATGTTCAAATTCAACCAAGCTTGCCATGTAAGCCACTATATGGCGCTGCTGCCCAAGCGAATAACGCTGCGCATCGCTTACAAAGTTTGGCTGTACCGCACTTAGCATGTTGTCTACGCCATTTTTACGCACCAGGCCGAGCACTTTTGCCGCTTGGCGGGTAATTAAGTTATTACGGCGTAGTTCTTCGCGCAGTGGCATGAGCATATCGGCACTTTTTCGTAAGCTTTCTCGGCCAACTAAATGCATTTCGAGTATACGGGTACGTAATTGCTCAAGCATGCGTTTGTCGTTGTAGGCTTTACCCGAGCGCTCAATGTGCTCTATTTGCTTACTTATTTGTTGCTCAATAATTGTAAAGCAGGCATGAAAATCGCCCCTAATATCGACCATTTCAAGCATAGGCTCTATGTATTCGTCAAAGGCTTCTATTACGGCTTTGTAGCGCTTTTGCAAAGATTGCACCGCGTGATCAGACTTAGCTTGCTCAACAATATTTAATATGGCGTTTTCGTTGTGTGCGTAGAGCTTCATTATTTTACGCACCCGATCATCCATAATGCGGCTAAAGCGGCGTAAATCGTCAAAGTCTTCCATTTCGCCGGCGTTATCTAGTCGGTTTCCTAGACGGGCTAAGTCATCAACCAAAACGCTAATTTCTTGTGCTAAACCTAGGTGTTCTTCTTGTAATAAAAAACTCGCAAAATCGGCAATGGCACGGTTAATTTCAAGCTGAGAAGATTTAGCCAATGGAATAAGTATATCTTGATTGAGCAAGCGATTTGTTTCTTTGTATATGCGCTCGTTTGTCCATGTGGGCTGCTTTTGCTTAATGGCATTTTGTACGTCTTTTAGGCTAAAATCGGCCATTTTAAAACGTTTAAATAATAGCTCTAAAACACCCCAATGTTCGCTAAGGGTATTAAGCAGCTTTTTAGCTGGGATCATATGAGGTTACAACATCCTAGTATTTTATTATTGAGTTCTTACAAAGGACTCATTATTACGTATTTTGCCTGCATATAGTATTCGTTTTTAAGACCATTTAATAATAGTTTTTGCACATCTGTGGTGCTAAAATCCGCACCAAAATTAGGAACGATCAAATGTGAGTTATTTGAACGTTCTGTTAAAACTATATCAAAGGTTATTTAACTACCATGGTCCCCTCGATAATTTTAACCCTAATAGCGATTGCCTTTTTACTGATCGTTATAGAAGATATAATTCACGTAAATAAAGCTAAAACAACACTCTTTTTTGGAACGCTTTGTTGGATTATACTTTTTGTTAACCCTCTTCATGGGCAAAGCCCAGCAACTATTCAGCATCTTCTCAACGAAAATATATTAGAAATAGCCTCACTGTGGCTGTTTTTAATGGCCGCCATGACCTTTGTCGCGTATTTAAACTCTAAAGGGTTTATTGAAAACATTGTGCACCGGGTAATGCCTAAAAGCATTAGCGAACGACAGCTTATGTTTTTAGTGGGCGGCTTTGCTTTTTTGTTTTCGTCTATTTCTGACAATGTAACCGCTACGCTTATATCACTTGCCGTGGTTATGTCGCTAAATCTTGAAGCTAAAAAGCTCATTAAATACGCCACACTTATTGTGTTTGGGGTTAACTCTGGCGGTGTATCGCTAATAACCGGTGATGTAACCACCTTAATGATATTTTTGGACGGCAAGGTTTCTATTGCAAACTTATTACTGCTTATAGCGCCTGCGTTTATAAGTGTAATGCTATTAGCGCTTTTACTCTCTATTGGTATGAAAGGGCAAATAGAGTTTGTGGGCTCGCAAAAAAAACGTATAGAAAAAACCGACATTACCATCGCCATCATATTTTTATCAACCGTGGTAAGTACGTTAACCCTTAGCGTAATTTATAGCGTACCGCCGCTATTAACGTTTTTATTTGGCTTATCGGTAATGTTTTTAGTGGCGCAATTTTTAATGCGCAAAAAAGATATAAACAAAGATATCATCGATTTTGTACGCGACATAGAATACGACACGCTACTGTTTTTTGTGGGTGTGCTTTTACTTGTTGGCGCATTAAAAGAAATTGGTATTTTAAGTAAATTTACCGATTTATATACAGTAATGGCACCTGAATACGCTAACTATTTAATGGGAATATTATCGGCAGGGGTTGATAACGTACCGCTTACAGCTGCGCTATTAAAAGCAGATATAGTAATGAGCCAGCAACATTGGTTGTCGTTTACTTATGCAACAGGTGTTGGTGGGTCAATGCTTATAATTGGTTCGGCAGCGGGTATTATTGCCATGAGCAAACTTAAAGCACTTACTTTTACTAGTTACTTTAAATTATCGCTGCAATTATTAATTTGTTATACCGTAGGTTATGCAGGCGCTTACTTTATGGGTGGTTTTGTTTAATATTTACTATAAATGCTTGACACCTAGACGTCTAAACGATAACTTTCAAAGCCCCGCTAATTAGCGGGGCTTTGTTTTATTAGCCAATAGTTAATAAAGCATTCAGAAGAGGTGCGATACTTAGGTATTTAATGGTAGGTGACGAACGCCCATAACCATTAAAGAGGGAAGTACTCGCCGAGAAAAACAATGGTACGTCGCAATTGTTTTTCGGTTTATGGGGCTGAATCCTCAAAACTGTCACCAATATAGGTGGAGAGCTTCTGGCAGCGGACACATCAAATGCATTCCTTTGCCAAGTTCTTCTTGTTTTTTAGTGGTTAAAATACCGCGAAAGGAGACTAAATGACTACCCAATCAGCGCCACAAACAGTGCCTAAAACAGAGTTAAGCGCAAAATCCGATTACATCGTTGCCAAATTTGGCGGAACCAGTGTTGCAAATTTTGAAGCGATGAGTCGCTGCAGCGAAATTATTGTTGCAGATAAAAGCGTACGTATTGTAGCTGTGAGCGCCAGTGCCGGCGTAACTAACCACTTAGTTGCACTGTGTAAATCAAGCATTACCCCAGAGCAGCGCCAAGAACACATTGATGGCGTGCTAGCCATTCAGCACGCTATTTTAGATGAGTTATCGCTTGATGCCGATTTAGCCGTAGGTTTTAACGAAACATTAAAAGCATTCCAAACACTAGCGATTGAAACACTAACAACTGATCAACAACACGATGAGCTACTTAGCTTTGGTGAGCGCTTATCGTCGTACTTATTTGCGCAAGTGCTGCGTTTAAAAGGCTTAAATGCCGACCGTTTTGATGTACGAAAAGTACTTAAAACCGACAGCCAGTTTGGTAAAGCAACACCAAATGTTAAAGCCACAGCGCAAGCGGCTAAAGAAGTATTAATTCCGCTATTAGATGAGCAAGTAATTGTAACTCAAGGTTTTGTTGGTAGCGACGAATTTGGCCAAACAACCACGCTTGGCCGTGGTGGTTCAGATTATAGCGCAGCATTACTTGCTGAGGCGATTAACGCTAAAAGCGTACATATTTGGACCGACGTAGTGGGTATTTTTAGCACAGACCCGCGTTTATGTGCCAAAGCAACGCCTATTGCCCGTTTAAGCTTTGACGAAGCCGCAGAAATGGCCACTTTTGGGGCAAAAGTATTGCACCCAGCTACTATTTTACCAGCCAGCCGGAGCCACATTAATGTATTTGTGGGTTCTAGCCGTGAGCCAGAGCGCGGTGGTACATGGATTGAGCGCGAAAAATCGCAGCAGCCAGGTATACGCGCCGTAACGCAACGTAAAAACCAAATTTTGCTCACACTTAAAAGCCCTGAAATGCTATTGGCAAGTGGCTTTTTAGCCCGTGTGTTTACCATTTTAAGTGAGTTTAATATATCGGTAGATTTAGTGACTACCTCTGAAATAAGCGTAGCCATTACCCTCGATAACGCGCCTAATGCGTCGCGCCCAGAGCTTGAGCAAGCGTGTTTAGATAAGCTTGCTGAATTTTGCCATGTATCGGTTGAAAACAACTTAACGTTAGTGGCACTTATTGGCTCAGAAATACAACTTCGTCAGCACGAAATGAACCTAATGAATGTACTAAAAGAGTTTAATATTCGTTTAATTTGCCATGGTGCAAGTAAGCACAACCTTTGCTTTTTAGTAGAGCAGGGCGAGTCAGATACCGTGGTACAAGCTATACATAGCCGCCTATTAGAGGCGTAAAATAAACAGTTAAAGTATAAAGTCTGTTATTAAAAAGCATCGCCAGTCGGTGCTTTTTTTATGCGCTACAGTTACATCAAAGTGGGTGTGTTTGTTATTACTTTCAACGGTAACACAGTTACTTGATGCACTCAGTGTTGCCATATTTAACTCGTTAAACACATTAGGGCTAAGCAATTTAGCAATAGGGCGGCTGGTGGCTTTAGCAAGCGACTCTTTTAATGTCCAAATTCTAAAAAAGGTATTAGCTTGGGTTTGCGTATTACTTGGCTCAGTAATTAGGGCTATTTCGTCTGCATGATAAAAATGTTTTGCGAGCTTTTCAAACGGGCGCTTTAGGCTTATTTTTTCAATATCAAAACCAAACTCAGTTTTCGCTAAGTTAAGGGCTACGCCAACCAGACCATGAGAGTGCGAAATACAGGTATTAAAAATGTCGCCACTAACATGCAGTTGTAGTTTTGCGCTCGCTTCGTCAAATTGAGTGCTCATACTATTTAGCGTTATGTTAGCGTATTGTGGCTGCGTTATTTTAACGAGTTGTTTTAATAATATGCGAGTAGCCAAATACTCTTGTTTTGCTTGCGCGCTTTTACGGCGATTTATAACGCTTAGCTCAAACGGGCTTAAGTAATCGGGTAAATTAAATTTACTTACATCGAGTTTTGTAGCATCAAATAATAAAATACTGTTATTAGCTAACGGTAAGTTTGTTAATTGAATAGGGGTAATGCTTAAGGTGTTTTTAAAATAATGTGCGGTCATAAATGCTTAAATTGAGTGAGCCGCTGCAATTATGAGCGGTTAACAGAGCTTATTTATACAACGAGCAATTTTATTACTCAGCTGGCATGAAATATGGTTTAATTCACAACTATCAAAATAATAACAGATTTGTAGATGTATGGCACAAGTGCGTGATGGCTTTCAAAGCCGATTTGGTTTTGTTTTAGCCGCTGCTGGCGCAGCAGTGGGTTTAGGTAATATTTGGGGTTTTCCTACACAAGCAGCCAACCATGGTGGTGGTGCATTTTTACTCGTTTACTTTATTGTCATTTTTTTATTGGCATTGCCGGCACTTTATACCGAGCTTTACTTAGGTCACAAGGCACAAGCAAACCCAGTAAAAGCCCTTGGCGATGCATGGCAAAATACTAATAAAAAAATAGGTGCTGCGGCAGGTTATATTGGCCTTGCGGGCGCTGTGGTTATGCTTAGCTTTTATTCTATTGTAGCTGGGTGGATGCTTTCATACGCCATTGAGCCCATAACCTCATTTTTTGGCTTTGATGCCGCAAGCGACTTTTTACACAGTGACTCTGTGCTGCGTAATTTTGTATTTACGCCACTTATGCTTATTTTAACAGCCAGCATTATTTTAAAAGGGGTTAAGTCGGGTATTGAAACCTGGTCGCGCCGCTTAATGCCATTACTGTTAGTTTTATTGGTTGGCTTAATTGTTTATATAGCCAGCTTAGATGGCGCAAGCGAAGGCTTTGCCGCGTATTTAATACCTGATTTTAGCCAAGTGCTCGATCCAAATTTAATTATTGCAGCAATGGGGCAGGCGTTCTTTTCGCTCTCGTTAGGTGTAGGTTGTATGATGATTTACGGCTCGTACTTACAGCCAGATGCAAACCTGCCAAAACTAACCGCAAGCGTTGCACTACTTGATACAAGCGTGGCGTTTTTGGCCGGTTTACTCATTGTGCCTGCCATTTATGTAGCGCAGCATAACGGCGTTGAAGTGTTTAATGGCGGTAAATTAATTGGCGAAGGGCAGCTTATTTTTGCCATTTTACCAGAGCTATTTAGCACGATGGGCGAAATTGGTTTATTAGTCGGCTTATTGTTTTTTGTACTTATGTCGATTGCATCGGTTACATCAACTATTTCAACCACTGAGATCCCGGTTGCCTTTTTAGTCGAAAACCATAATGTGAGCCGCACTAAAGCAACGTGGGCAGTCAGTTTAGTCGTACTTATATGTGCAAGCGCAATTATATTAAACTTTGATTGGTTATTTGGTTTGGTAATTATGCTGTTTACCCAATACCAATTACCGCTAATGGGGTTGTTTTACTTTATTACAGTAGGTTGGATGTGGCAGCGAGGGAATAAATTACATGAGGCAACAACAGGGATTCACTATTGGTTTGCTCAGTACATTCGTTTTGTGTGCCCAATATTAATGACCCTGGTATTTGCTAACGTAGCCTTTGGGTGATTATGGCTAAGCCATAGAGCTAGCATTAAAAATAGATTAATAAGCGAAGTGAACTTATAAACTCACTTCGCTTTTTTGTGCCTATGTTAAATAGCTTATAAAACCTCATTAGTTAGAGGCTTACTTTCACAAACTTCCAGCGCGTTTTTTATGGTTGTATTAGCAATCTCGGTAAGTGCTTCTTGGGTAAAAAATCCTTGATGGCCAGTGACTAATACATTTTTAAAGCTCACTAAGCGCGAGAATATATCGTCTTGATTTATTTCGTCACTGTGGTTTTTAAAAAATAGCTCAGACTCTTGCTCGTACACGTCGAGCCCTAAATACCCCAGTTTTTTAGTTTTAAGTGCGTTTATACACGCTTTACTATTAAGTAGCGCACCACGCGAGGTATTAATAAGCATAACGCCGGGTTTCATTTTATTAAATGCTTCATCATTTATTAAGTGGTGAGTTTGATCTGTTAATGGGCAGTGCAGTGAAATTATATCGCTTTGAGTTAACAGCGAATCTAAATCGGTAATAGTGTAATTACCAGGTTGTGCATAAGGGTCGCACACTAAAACGTTTGCACCAAAGCCATTTAATATATTACAAAGCGCAAGGCCAATTTTACCGCAACCTATAATTCCAACCGTTTTACTGTGCAGGTTAAAGCCTAATAAACCGTTTAAATCAAAGTTGTCTTCGCGTACGCGGTTATAGGCTTTGTGTGTTTTACGACTCAGCGTAAGCATAAGTGCAATACAGTGCTCTGCTACGGCTTCAGGGCTGTAAGCAGGTACGCGTAATACGTTCATGCTGTTTGCTTTTGCTGCGGGTAAATCTACGTTATTAAACCCTGCACAGCGTAGTAAAATGGTTTTTATACCAAAGCTTGCAAGCTGCTTTATTACAGCGTCATCAACGGTGTCGTTTACAAAGACACATATAGCATCAAAGTCTTTAGCTAAAATGGCGGTGTTTTGATTAAGAGATTGCTCTAAATAAGTAATCGATACACTACTTTGGCCTGTAATGCTTTGCTCAAAAAAAGGCTGCTCGTACTTTTGGGTGCTAAAAAAAGCAATGTTCATGTTATTGGCTCCAACGCTTATAGGCTCATCTATATAACATTAAACTACTTTTAGGTAATGCGCTTTAATAAGCGCCACTTTATTGTTTTAAAATAACTAAATGCCTTTTAATGCTGCAAAATTTGTTACTATTTTTGGGCTTTTTTTACCACTCGCTTTTTTTTGCAAGTTGGCTTCAATAACGTGTTTTAACGTTTCGGGTTTGGTACGTGGTGCGTAACGCGCAACTAGTTGCCCTTCGGTATTAATTAAAAACTTTGTAAAGTTCCACTTTATTGCGCGGTTTTGAGAAATACCACGCGTATGCGATTTTAAATAATTAAACAGTGGGTGGGCTTCAGGGCCGTTTACCATTACTTTTCCAAACAACTCAAACGATACGTTAAATTGCGCTTGGTAAAAGTCTTTAATGGCTAAATTATCAAGAGGCTCATTATGCCCAAATTGATTACACGGAAACGCCAATATTGTAAATCCGCTGCTTTTGTATTCTTGATACAGCTTTTCTAGGGCGCTTAATTGCACCGAAAAATTACACTTACTGGCTGTATTAACAATAAGTATGGTTTTGCCCTTTAACTGGCTAAGAGGAAAACTTTCACTGTTATAAAGTGGTGCGTTAAATTGATAAATGCTATCCATAGGTTACCTACTTAATTCCCTAATAGTGGAAATTTTATAAAGACTTTCATTCGCTTTTTCGCCACCCGATTGACATAATCGAGGCCTAGTTTCTAAGTTATCAGTTTAATAGGTCATTTTTATGTCAATGAAAGTCGCATTTATAGGTTTAGGCGTAATGGGTTACCCAATGGCGGGTCATTTAGCAAAAGCAGGGCACAGTGTATGTGTTTATAACCGTACTACAGCTAAGGCTCAAACCTGGACAGAACAATACTCTGGTTGCTTTGCGCCCACTCCACGCGAAGCCGTAAGTAATGCCGATATAGTATTTATGTGTGTTGGAAACGATGACGATTTACGCTCGGTAGTATATGGCGACGATGGTGTTTTAGCGGGCATGCTGCCACACACAATATTAGTTGATCATACAACAACCTCTGCTGAAGTTGCCCGTGAAGTAGCAGCAAAGGCAGCCCTGCAAAATATCGACTTTATAGATGCGCCTGTGTCTGGCGGGCAAGCTGGCGCTGAAAATGGCGTGTTAACGGTAATGGCCGGTGGCAATGAAGCTGTATTTGCAAAAGCACAACCTGTAATGGCGGCATTTAGCCGTTTTAGCCAGTTGCTAGGCGAAGTTGGCTCTGGCCAATTATGTAAAATGGTTAATCAAATCTGTATTGCAGGTGTTGTGCAAGGCTTAGCTGAAGGCTTACACTTTGCCAAGCAAGCTGGGCTTGATGGCGAAAAAGTAATTGAAACCATATCAAAAGGGGCTGCTGGCTCGTGGCAAATGGAAAACCGCTACAAAACTATGTGGGCAGGTGAATACGAGTTTGGCTTTGCGGTAGATTGGATGCGTAAAGATTTAGGCATTGCGCTTGATGAAGCTAAAAACAACGGCGCTACTTTACCGATGACAGCAACGGTTGATCAATACTACGCCGATGTGCAAGCACTTGGCGGCGGCAGATACGACACCTCAAGCTTACTTGCACGAATAGAAGCGCTGCATAAAAAATAACGTTACACATTTTAAATATTAAAAGCTTCGCTTTTCGCGTGAGCAAGCTATACGTCTACCACCAAGGTGTAGATATGGGGCTTACTTGTAGACGCGAAGCTTGCTTGCGTGACGGGCAAGCCCGTAAAGTGATTAATTCACAAAGAGGTTATGAGGCGCTGCGCTTTTAGAGGAAGTGAATAGCCAAAGCTATTTTTGGCTTATGTTTTCTGATTTTCTTCTCATTCACTCCTCTTTGTGAGTAGTGTTTTACTTAAGCAATTAAAAGCTGCGCTTTTCACGTGAGCAAGCTCAACGTCTACCGCGAAGGTGTAGATATGAGTTTTACTTGTAGACGCGAAGCTTGCTTGCGTGACGGGCAAAGCCCGTAAAGTGATTTATTCACAATGAGTTTATAAGGCACTGTGCTTTAAGAGGTAGAGATTAACTTAAAACTACTTTTGGCTTGTGTTTTCTCATTTTCTTCTCATTCACTCCTCTTTGTGAGTAGTGTTTTATTTAAGCAATTAAAAGCTGCGCTTTTCACGTGAGCAAGCTTAACGTCTACCGCGAAGGTGGAGATATGGGGTTTATTTGTAGACGCGAAGCTTGCTTGCGTGATGGGCGAAGCCCATAATAATTTAAACAAAAACGCTTAAAGCAAATTACATGCTTTGAGCGTAGTTATATAAAGCCTTTAAAATAGTCAGATTCTTTTCGCTGTCGTCGTGCTCATGAGCTAGGTTTTCAAGGGTGATCATAAAATCTTGTGCGCTAATTGAGGGTTGATCTTCCCCGTGCATTAATTTGTTTTGGCAATACTGGCGCCATTGATCAAGTTCTTGCTGGTTTAGTGTTTCAGGCCAGTTTCGTGCACGGTATCTAAACAGTAATGTATTAAACTTTTTATCTTCAAAATCTAAATTTAAGCCCGCTAACTCATCTGGTTTAGCATCACGTATAATCGCAAATTTTGCTTTGTCGGCATGGCTTGTAAAGCCATCGTAAAGTAAGTAATCAACGTTAGTGGTCGAGCTGTAATCGCCTTTTTCGTTAAACACTTCGGTTACTTTATCGCGAAGCTCGGTGTTGGCTTTTAAAATAGCTAAATTAGCAAGGCACTGCTCGCGGTCAATTCCTAAACGGGCTGCGTTTTCAGGCAATAACGTTTTAGCAGGTGCTAAAATAGGGCACTTGTTTAAATGCACCAGCTTTAAACCAACAGGTAAATCGCCCTCGGCTAAATCAACGCGTTTGGTGTATAAACGTTTACGTAATTCTTCTACGTTTAAATCAAGTAACACTTGCGGGCTTTGGGTTAAATCAAAACAAATAACCGCGTTTTTATTTACCGGATGAAAGCTCATAGGGGCCACCCACGTTGTACAACCCTGCGTTGCAGGAATACGCGATGATGTATGTACCAGCGGCGTCATGTTAAATACATCAACTAAATCACCCAGCGCTTTTTTATTCCGCAGTCCAAAAAAGAAGTTATAAAGCTTTGGCTGTTTTTCTTTTATTAGTTTAGCCAGTGCAATAGTGGCGGTTACATCGCTTAGCGCATCGTGCGCAGCAGCGTGTTCAATACCGTTGGCTACTGTTAAATGCTCTAGTTTAAAGCTTGGGCTGCCATCTTCTTTTAACGGCCATTCAATACCTTCAGGGCGAAGTGCATAGCAAGCGCGTACTAAATCAATAATATCCCAGCGGCTATTATTGTTTTTATATTCACGCTCGTAGGGGTCGTAAAAGTTACGATAAAAGCTATAGCGGCTTACTTCGTCATCAAAGCGAATACTGTTATAACCAGCAACACAGGTGTTTGGCACACTAAATTCGGCATGAATTTTTGCAATAAACTCAGCTTCAACCAAGCCTTTTTTCATCGCCACTTGAGGTGTAATACCCGTAATTAAACATGCCTCAGGGTGAGGTAAGTAATCCGCTTGTGGCTTACAATATTCAATAAGCGGCTCGCCAATTATATTTAAATCAAGATCGGTACGAATACCTGCAAATTGGCTCGGCTTATCCTTTTGAGGGCTCGCCCCCCACGTCTCGTAGTCGTGCCAATATATTGTTGCTTGATTTTGCTCTTGATATGCCATGCTGAAAACCCTGAGTAGTTAACTTAAAAGCACCTAAATGCGCGCCAAGTTACTAAAATAATGAATTATTTAGATTATGGCATATGGGGGAGGGAGTTTATAGGTTTGGGGGTAAATGATGTACTTAGGGGATGTAAATAGTAAAGTTAATTCTGATGGGAGTAGTATCTGTATAATTCATGAAATAGTTTTTATTACATGGGTGTAGAGGTCAATAAAATTTGGCCACAGTTTTAGAATCTTGATATCTAACCTCAGATTCATTTGGCGCTAAACCGGCATTATAATTATGCGGCCTAACGTTGTTGTAATATCCGTTGATATAATCACTAACGCTATATTTAGCATCTATAAAATTTCCATATCCAACCTTTGGCATCCATTCCGTTTTAAAGCTTCTAAAAAATCGCTCCATTGGTGCATTATCCCAACAGTTTCCACGCCTACTCATACTTTGTTTGATTTTATAGCGCCATAAACGTTGGCGATATTTTAAACTTGTATAATGACTACCTTGGTCCGAATGAAACATCAGTCTTGTCGGTTTTCCTCTGCTTTCATACGCGAGTTCAAGCGCTTTTAGCGTTAAATTAGTATCGGGTGACAAGGACATGGCCCAGCCAACTACTTTACGTGCAAATAAATCAATAACAACGGCTAAATAAGCCCAGCGATTGCCTACCCAAATATACGTCACATCACCGCACCACACTGTATCTGGCTCAACTACATCAAATTGTCTATCAAGCAGGTTTGGAATTTCAAGGTGTTCATTACCACCGCGTTTATATGAATGTTGAGGTACTTGGCAGCTTTCAAGCTTTAATTTAACCATTAACTTAGCAGCACGATAACGACTCAATTTAAAGTCATTGTTCGTTGCTATTGCCGCGATTGTCCGCGCCCCAGCTGAGCCGCCGCTCATTGCATGTATTGCTCTAACTTCAGCCTCTAGCCTTACTTGTTCTGGTGTCGGCGTCGTATTCCGTATAGCCCAATATTTATAGCTGCTACGATGCACATTGAATACGTTACACAGCACGCTAATTGGATAACGCTCTCTTTGATTTAGTTTCTCAATTAACGAGAATTGTTCAGGGAGTCGGACATCAAGAGAGCGGTAGCCTTTTTTAATATATCCTTTTCTAATTCAATGCGTTGAATTTGCTTTTTAAGTTCGCGGATTTCAATTTGTTCGGGCGTCATTGGTGAAGCCAATGGTGACTGGCCATTACGCTCTTGCTTTAATTGAGTAACCCATTTACTGACGGTTGATTTACCCACTCCCATCGCTTTGGCTGCTTCTTCTTGCGTATAGCTTTGGTCAACGACAAGCTGAGCTGTTTCTAATTTTATTGCTGCAGAATACGTTGCGCGTTTTAATTTCGTCATTTTTTCACCCAAATTTGTATGCTTATTAGCATAACATTTCTTTCTTAATGGGTGGCCAAAATCACTGTACCACTACAGTAAGCATGCAGTAAATTTTTTACTATAAAGTTCGTCTGTAATATAATTTTCTAAGTTCTTACTAAACTGGCTTATTTTAGTATCATTCGATAATCCATCGTTATTGAGATCAACTTCAGAATGAAATTCTCTTTCTATAAAAAAGTTTACACACATTAGGTATAAGCTTTCAACTTGTGAAGTTTGCTCTGCAACCTGGTTCTTTAAATCTGTGGATAAATATTTAAAACTTTCAATGTTTTGAATAAATAAAGTTCCATATTTTTGAATGCTAACTTCACAATATAGATCCCATGGAGTTGGGGACGAGTAAATGTTCTGTAAAATAGACAGTACATCTTTAAAAAGGAGGTTTGTTTTACGAATTTCTTCACTAGATTTTTCATTTTCAATTCTTTTTTTAAAAGAGTTCTCTGATAAATTATGGTTTAGTAAAAACCTATTAATGATCTCGTAATTAGAATTACTTTGAAAAAACATAATTAGTCCTTTAATTTTAATAGTATTTTAGAAAAAATTAGGTATGCAATCAATAATACATTACATAACTTTTGAGGTACATCGAATGTAGTTTCTGTTCTACTCAAAACTCTCAACTACTAGACTAAAGTCTATAAGTTAATTTTCTTCACTTATTGGTTTTGTTTTAATCGTTTGTCGTTTTTGTGGTAATTCTCTAAAGTTCAATTGTCGGCAACAAGCACGACTTAACCAACAGGATTATGACCATGAAAACACTTATCAAAACTATCGCTCTTAGCTCACTACTTACTTGTTCAGCTGCTGCAATGGCTGATCAAAGTGATTACAAATTAATGGTTATCGAAACTGCAACAGCGCCGCAGCCACTTGAGCAATCATTTAATAGCTGCGCACTGAATGTTAAGTCAAAAAACTATGCCCAAGCTGAAGAAATTTGTACAAAAGCAATCGCACTTTTAAAAGATGCAGATGGCCCTAAATTTAAAGTACGCCAGCTTACCTCTTACGCTTTAAGTAACCGTGGTGTAGCGCGTTTAAAATCGAATAACGAAACTGCTGCATTAGCCGATTTATACGAAGCTAACCAAATGTCTAACAGCACTATGGTATCGCACAACTTAAATCGCGCTAAAGAAGAGCTTTCTTTATAAAAGATTGCTCATAAAGTGTTTTATAAAACACTTTAATTAAGCGAGAGTACAAAAAAGCCATGTTAGGTTAAACCCTTATATGGCTTTTTTGCGTTTTTGCTATTTATAAAAAGCACAAATTCAGTGCTACAGTAAGCCTACTTATACTAATCGCAATAATACCTAAGCGGTTTGAGGCGCTAAAGCGAGGCTAGCTGCGTAAGTTTGCTCATTGAAAACTGCATGAATGCAAAAGGTAATTCAATGCAGAAGCAATTAGTGATAACAACTAAACAATGATGTTTTGCCTTGTTTATGTAAGGCTTTAGTACCTAAAAAAGCTCACTTAATTAAGCGAACGGGTATTTAAAATAATAACCAATTACTATTTATGGATAAATTAATATGGAACCTACCGTCGTCTCTTCAGGCACTTTAACTATATTTGAAATTAGCGCGATATTTTTATCGATTACTTCGTTACTTACCTATGTGAATCATCGCTTTATTGGCTTGCCAACCACAATTGGTGTGATGGTTATTTCTATGCTGGTTTCTATTACTGCGATATTTTTGGGCTTTTTAGGGTTTGATGATCTGATAGATTATGAGGTGACCTTACTCGATCAGCTTAATTTTACGGAGGTTTTACTTGATGGCATGCTTTCTATGTTGCTATTTGCTGGGGCGCTTCATGTAAATGTAAGCGATTTAAGGCGTTATAAATTACCGATTGGTATTTTGGCATGTGTGGGTACGCTTGTATCTACCGTTATTATTGCTGGTGCGCTTTATTTATTACTGCCATTACTTGGCTTTGATTTATCGTTTATTTGGTGTTTATTATTTGGCGCGTTAATTTCGCCAACCGATCCGATTGCTGTTATGGGTATTTTACGCTCAGCGGGGGCGCCTAAAAGTATTGAAACTGTGATAGCGGGTGAGTCGTTATTTAATGACGGAATAGGGGTGGTGGTATTTGTTTTATTACTGGGTATTTTATCAAGTGGTGATATTCCTACAACCTATTCTGTAGCGCATACGTTAGCTGTTGAAGCGGGTGGTGGAATTATTTTTGGCTTAACTCTTGGCGGCATTTTATATTACTTACTTAAAAGTATAGATAGCTACCAAGAAGAGGTATTACTTACTCTGGCAGGTGTTATTGGTGGTTATGCCCTGGCAAGCCATTGGCACCTATCGGGGCCTCTTGCGATGGTTATGATGGGGTTAATGGTGGGTAACCATGGCCGTAATTTAGCCATGAGTGATAAAACACGTCATTACGTTGATTTGTTTTGGGAGCTTATTGACGAAATTTTAAATGCCATTTTATTTGTTTTAATTGGGCTTGAAGTTGTAATGATTGCCTATTCGGGCAATTTATTAGCCGCTGCTGTGTTAACCATATTAATTGCTTTATTAGCACGCTTAATTGTTGTGGGTATAACAACCACCACTTTTAATAAGCAATTAGCGTTGCCCTCTGGTGCGTGGAAGGTATTAACGTGGGGAGGATTGCGCGGCGGTATTTCGGTGGCGCTTGTTTTGCAACTTCCAGGTGGTGCAGAGCGAAATGTTTTACTTACCTTAACTTATGCTGTGGTGGTGTTTTCTATTTTGATCCAGGGGTTAAGTGTTGGCAAAGTTGCTAAAAGTATTCGTAAGTAAACTTAAATAAATTAGCTGTATTTTATTCATACAGCTAATGTTGCAAAAAATAGCGTGTTTTACTGGTGTTACCTAAATTTTGTTTAGGAATCAGTTGCTAATAAGGGCTAATTGTTACTCGATTTTATAACAAATTAGCTCACGTATTAGACTAAAGTCTATAGGTTAATTTTCTTCACTTATTACGTTTGTTTTTCTCGTTTGTCGCTGTTGAGCTAATACTCTAAAGTTCAGTTGTCGGCAACAAGCACGACTAACTTAATTAGGAAAGGCAAACCATGAAACGTACACTTTTAAAAACCATCGCTCTTGGCTCATTACTAACTTGCTCAGCAGCTGTAATGGCTGATTCAAGTGACTACAAACTAATGGTTATCAAAACCGCTACTGCGCCATTGCCACTTGAAGAGTCATTCAATAGCTGCGCACTTAACGTTAAATCTAAAAATTACGCACAAGCTGAAGAAATTTGTACAAAAGCTATCGCACTTTTAAAAGATGCTGAAGGCCCTAAATTTAAAGTACGCCAGCTTACATCTTACGCGTTAAGCAACCGTGGTGTTGCACGTTTAAAAGCGCATAACGATACAGCAGCTCTTGCCGATTTATACGAAGCAGTACAGGTTTCTGAAAATTCAATGGTAACGCATAACTTAACTCGCGCTAAAGAAGAGCTTTCTTTATAAGAAGCTCTAGCTAGCGTAAGTTTCAAAAAAGCCCCTGCAAGGTATAACCTGCAGGGGCTTTTCTGCGCACGATATAAAAGTTTACCGTTGTTTGCGGACCCTCACTTGCAAAAAAATTCATACCCAGACTCTTATTTAGATAGATTTAGTATTTAGCTATTGGCTAATGTTTTATTTTTACCTGTTTTTTAGACGGTTATTCTGTAAAATCACGCATTAACATTTGTGAAAAAAATTTACACTTGTGATTAAGGTGATTATTCAACTAAATATAAGTAGGAATTATGATTTTTTATATTGTTGGGTTGAGTACATTGGTTATTATTTTGTGTTTAGCTATTTATGTCATTTATAGCAATGTACGCACAAGCCGAGTAAGAAAAACAAAAGAATACAATATGTTATTTGATAAAGATACCATTGTGGATGATCTTATTACTCAACTTACTGATAAAAACCAAGCCCAAGCAGACGAGCATAAAACAATAAAAGGTAAAGAAGAGATCCTTGCAACATTTATTGAATTGCATCGCTCAGGTAGTTTTTGTGCGCATTTAAGCGAGCAAGAAATTATTTACTTTGTTAAGAAAAAATTAAACATGGAGAGTAGTAACAATGGATAACGAAAAAGTAATCCCAGCAGAAAAAAATGAGTCGTTTATGAGCCGTTTTGGCCGCCGTAATGTCATTGTGGTGTCGTCAATTGTTGTTGTATTAGCGGTTATTGCCACGCTTACATCGCAGGTTATATCGTGGAACGAAGCAGATGAGCGATTAGTACACCAATCAGCATTTACTGGTAATTTAACGGTGATAAATCAGGCTGGCCCTTATTTAAAAGCATTTGGTACTACCTCGGCCTATAAAAAAGTAATTTCTATTAACTTTACTGGTGATAGTAGTGCAACAGCAAGCGCGATTGTACCGTTAATTCCTATTCGCTTTTTAGATACAACAACCGGTGGTGCCCGTGGTGTGTCGCGTTTTAGATTACCGGGCAATGTGCCAGCTAGTGAGTCTGGCGCATTACGTGGTTTACTTAAAATACACGAAGAATTTGGCTCACAAGAAACCCTAATTTCTAACCTACTAATGCGTGCTACAACTGAAAATGTTAAAGCGTCTGCACGTATGATGTCGGTAGAGCAACATTACTCAGGTGGTAATGGCCAATTAAGCCAAGATTTTTCTGATCAGCTAACCAACGGTATTTTTGTAACCGAGCAAATTATTAGTACTGGTGAGCGTGATAAAACTGACGATTTAAGTAATTTGAGTAAACAGCAACGCGTTACTATTAATATTAAAAAAGACAGCGAAGGCAATGCACTGCGTAACGCACCTATTTTAGGCGCTTACGGTATTACGGTAGTTGATGCGAGCATTATTGATATTGACTACGAAAGTAAAGTTAACGCACGTCTGGAGGCGCAAAAGCAAGCGGCTGCAGATGAAGCGCTTGCGCGTCAAAACCTTAAAAAAGCAGAGCAACAAGCGCGTACAGAGGTTGCACTAGGTGAACAAGCCATTGCTAAGCAACGTGCAGAATCTGAAAAGCTAAAAATTAAAGAGCAAATTGATGCTGAGCGTATTAAAGCAAATGCGATTATTTCAGCGCAGCAACGTGTAGCGGTTAAAGCGGAGCTTGCAAAAGAGCAAGAAGAGATATTAAAACAACAACGCTTAGAAGCACTTGGTATGGATGTGTTAGCTGAGGCACGTTTACGTGCTAAGTCGGCAGCGCTTGATCCTAAATATGTTTTTGATGAAACATTAAAAGCTGAGGTTAAAATTCAAACTGCTTTATTTACAAGTTTAGGCAATAGCCGCCTAGTACCTGAAATTGTTATTGGTGGTGCAGGGCAAGGCGAGCAAAGCAACGGTTCTGAATTTATGCGTTTACTCGCTGCTGATGCCGCTTTAAGTCTTAAAAAGCGTTTAGAAAAAGAGAAAAAATAAACGATTTATCAAATTTAAAAGTTATGCTTAGCCTTATGTTATAAAGACTATACAAATCAAAACGCTGCCTGATATTTCAGACAGCGTTTTTTATTGAGTGCAATTTTTTATTGTATTGTGCAGATAAGCCTATATTTTTGTAAAAACAGTTTTTTAATTACACAGTAAAAAAGTGAGCAGTATTGATGGATAGCAGAAATCAGCTTAATTTAGACTTAGGGCAAGAGCATATTACCATCCAACGTCGTTATGAAGCGCTGGGAGCATTTAACGATTTTTTGATTGCAGTGTGGTTTTTAATTGGTAGTTTTTTCTTTTTAAATGACTCATTAATAGAAAGCGGTACGTGGTTATTTATAGTCGGCAGTGCGCAATTGCTTATAAAACCTGTTTTGAAGTTGATAAGCCAAGGGTGTGTTGATCTTTGTGGATTGAAATTTGTTCAATCTAGGGGCGATTAAATCGCGGCGCGAGGTTTGTAACCTAGTGGGCTAAGTAAAAACCGAGCAACAAAGAGTTAATCGTCCCTAGAAAGAACCCAAAGGGCAGCGCATGTTTGGTCTTTATGCTGCGTTATCGCCTATTTATGGGGAATAACCACACTGCATAGACTCTGCCTTGCCTAAAAACCAAACATACTGCTGCAAATTCACCCACGAAAGGTCAACACGCCCTATCACCTGGGAGTTTTATTTCGCTAAGCTCC
>NZ_PNCW01000460.1:0-383 GCF_005886985.1 Pseudoalteromonas sp. S3178
GTTGAGCGCTGTAACAAGGTCAACGTTACCGTCAGGACGACGAGTAATTGCTTGACAGAACTCAGAGCTTGGATCTTTAAGTTGGTTGTAACAAATATCTAGGATATTGTTTACGCCACCACCTAGTACATCGATAGCATCATCAATCGTGATATCAAAGTAATCGATTGTAATGTCGAAGTTTTCGGTCGGTGTAATAACAAGACCTAGAGTAACCGTTTCTGATGTTTCTTCTTTCAGGTCAGGGTTACCACCGAAACTGCCTTCGATTTGCGCGTTTGCTTGTTCAAATACACCAACTTGAGAAGACGCAACACCGTGAGCCTCACAAAGCGCTCTGTCAGTGGTACCTTCTACAAAGCCATCAACGCTACATGGATCGG
>NZ_PNCW01000461.1:0-417 GCF_005886985.1 Pseudoalteromonas sp. S3178
TTTTAAGTCGCATTGGCTCAGGTTCTTCACCTTTGCCTAAGATTAATAGTGTTTTTAATAATCATGGTTTCTTAAATTCCATAATTCAAACTGTAGCCGATATTCATAACGACCCTAATTTTAAGGGTTCAAGGGAGGGGCCCGTTTCACGGGAAGGTGACTTTGAACTTTTAAAATTAAAGGAGAGTTGAAAAGTTAGTCAATAAGTGATCTTATAGGCATGTCAGGTAGAGCGGTAACTCTTACCTGACACTAACATAAACAACTTTCGAGGAGTTATCCATGTCTAAGCAAGATACTAACAATGTTGATCTAATTACTACAGCCGAAAATATAGAAAATCTATTAACTGCCCTTATTGGCCTATCCGCATTTCATAAAACAGACGACTCAATTAACGAATTAATATCCCTATTA
>NZ_PNCW01000462.1:0-219 GCF_005886985.1 Pseudoalteromonas sp. S3178
GGTTTTTTAAGTTTACGTTGCGCAGCAAATCGCTCTGGTAAATGCGCATAGTTAAAAACCGAGACACGATCAGGACTCAGGGCAATGAGTTGCTTGATGCTGTCAGCAAAGCTTTCAGGTGTTTGATGAGGTAAACCATAAATCATATCAGTATTAATTGACGCGAAACCGAGTTCACGCGCTTGACGAACTAAGGTAATTACACCATCAACATGCTGT
>NZ_PNCW01000463.1:0-371 GCF_005886985.1 Pseudoalteromonas sp. S3178
CTATTGCTTTACGGATCTGGTTGACCTGTTCAGGCCTGCCATGGCGCATTGCATATATAAGAGGAAGCGTTGGTTTACCTTCAGCTAGATCATCACCAAGGTTTTTGCCCATTTGTTCTGCATTAGCACTGTAATCGAGAACATCGTCAACTAGTTGGAAGGCTGTGCCTAAATGCATTCCATAAAGCTTTAAGGCGTCTTGTATTTCGTTTGATTGTTCAAGAACAACGGCAGGAAGTAAAGTCGCAGCTTCGAATAGCTTAGCCGTTTTACTATATATTACCTGCATATAACTTTCTTCAGTCGTGTCAGGATCATTACAGTTCATTAACTGTAATACTTCCCCTTCGGCGATAATATTGGTTGCATCG
>NZ_PNCW01000464.1:0-298 GCF_005886985.1 Pseudoalteromonas sp. S3178
CGAAATGCTGTGAGCCGGTACCGGGCGATGAAATTGTGGGTTACATCACGCAAGGGCGAGGTATTGCTGTGCATCGCTCTGATTGTGAGTCATTTGCTCATATTACGGATGTACATCCAGAGCGTGAGATTGCGGTCAGTTGGTCAGATGATGTTAAAGCGTCGTACGCCATTACATTAAAAATTGAAGCGCACGACCGTCAAGGGCTGATCCGAGACATTAGCTCTGTGCTTGCCAATGAAAAAGTCAATGTGCTCAATATGAACGTACAAACACAAGACGATAAAAACGTAGCAGT
>NZ_PNCW01000465.1:0-273 GCF_005886985.1 Pseudoalteromonas sp. S3178
ACCGGGGCTCATCTCATACACCACAGAACGTAATCTTGAAAACTCATCTGAGCAAACCAAAGCTGTTCGAGGTAAGCTGGTGGGCTATTTACTCATTTTAGTGGTGTTGTGCGTCGCATTAGTGGCAAACATCACGATGCGTAAGCCGATGGAGCTCGATATTATTAGAGACAGGAACCAATTATATCGAGTGAATTATGAGGGCCTGATAGAAAATACTTATACGCTGAAAATCATTAATAAAGCGCAAGCATCTCAAACATACTCTGTGTC
>NZ_PNCW01000466.1:0-253 GCF_005886985.1 Pseudoalteromonas sp. S3178
AACGTGTTGTTTGGTTTTGTTGACCGAAACGAGCTTCATCTTGAAACCAAACATCAATTCGCTCAAGAGGTAGGTGCCCTGGGGTGTGAAGGATCGTTTCCAATAGGAAGTTTTTTAAAAGTTTCCTGGCATTCTCGTGATTGTTTGGGGTGTCTTGAACGGCTCGTTATCCAGCTAAACCCAAGCTTCTTGAGGAGTTTGTATATATGGTCTGAATGGTAACGAACTGAAAATTGGATAAATATATAGTTCC
>NZ_PNCW01000467.1:0-254 GCF_005886985.1 Pseudoalteromonas sp. S3178
TAAATTGTATGTTGGTCCAATTGCAACCGATATCAATACCGGTGCGGTGTCTGCTGTGATCCGTCAACCTATCTACAATAACGGCGGCAAACTCGTGGCCATGGGTGGCGTCGACTTACAGATCAATAAATTGAACGATATGGTTGAACGTATCAAGTTTCAAGATAAAGGTTTTGGCTTTTTGCTCGATGGTGATTTAAATGTTGTGCATTTATCCAAGCGTACTGGTCATTCACTCTCTACCACAGATGAAG
>NZ_PNCW01000468.1:0-359 GCF_005886985.1 Pseudoalteromonas sp. S3178
GGAGCCGGTTCACCCGGCGATCTTTAAGCATTAAACGCGATATAGACCAGTAATCTCATTCCTCGCTCTAGGGCATTGTTCACTTCTGGTTAATGCTTGTACACTTCATTTCACACCTCAAATGTTTAGGACAAAAAAGCTCAATCATACTATTAAGAGGTTTTCATTTGTACGGGGTTAATTTCGGACTGAACTAAAGAAATCACTAACAGTTACAGAGCAAAACAAAACTAGAATTAATCACAACAGGGATTGAGTTGTTATGTTTAAAATAATTTTACTTGCCGCGTTAGTATTCACATCGAACTTGGTAATTGCGTCACAAAAAGTGAACCCTTTTCCAAGCTTATCTTGTAGTA
>NZ_PNCW01000469.1:0-252 GCF_005886985.1 Pseudoalteromonas sp. S3178
AGAGATTTTATTTATATTGGTTGCGAGAAAAACAAATCGCGCAGTCTCCACTGGATACTATTGCGCAACCCAAAACAACCCCGTCGCTGCCAAAAACCTTGTCAGAGCAAGAAGTTGAGGCCTTGCTAAATGCTCCTGATTGTGACGACCCTATGGGGCTGAGAGATAAGGCAATGCTCGAGCTATTGTATGCCACGGGGTTGCGCGTGACTGAGTTAGTCGGGCTAAGAATGGAGCAAGTCAACATGAGAC
>NZ_PNCW01000047.1:0-7407 GCF_005886985.1 Pseudoalteromonas sp. S3178
AGGGACGATTAACTCTTTGTTGCTCGGTTTTTACTTAGCCCACTAGGTTACAAACCTCGCGCCGCGATTTGATCGCCCCTAGATTGAACAAATTTCAATCCACAAAGATCAACACGCCCTAGAACCCATACTAGGCGCCTTGCTATTACGCCTGATGATATGGTGTTTTATGTAAACTCTGGCATGGGTAAACTTGGCCGCTATAACCCTAAAAACGGCAATATCACCCAATGGGATAACCCAAGCGGTAAAAATAGCCACCCGTATGCCATTGAATATGCCGATAACGCTATTTGGTTTAATGAGTCGGCTAAACGCCCCGAAACGTTAGTTAGGTTTGATCTTAATACCGAAACCATGCAGAGCTGGCAAATTCCGAGTAAAGAAGGCGTTTACTCTGGCCTAATTAGGCACATGCGTATGGGTAATAATGGCCTCATTATTCATCAAACAGCGACCAATCAATTAGCCGAAATTACCTGGAGTAAGTAATAACTTTATTTTTATGAAAGCTGTGTGCTGTTTGCCAGTAAGTTTAGTTTTTAGGTAGGAGTTTTTTACAAAGCTCAGCAACTTTTACCTTTTAAATAAGCTGGTTAGTACTGGTTTTATGTGTAATGTACTGATTTTTAGTGATTAAATATATGGTTTAGGTTTTGCTTAGTAATATGTGTATTTTTTAAATTTAAAAAGGAGTTATTATGAGTACCGTTATTACTGGGTTATTTGATAATGCATCACAAGCAACACTGGCTATTTATAGATTAGAAGCGCTAGGCGTTAGTGAAGCCGATATAAGTGTTGTAGCCAACGACTCATACGCAAAGGAAGATTTTGCTGTTGATGAAGGAACTAAAGCTGCTGAAGGTGGAATTTTAGGCGCAGCTTCGGGTGGTATTATTGCTGCAATTGTAGGTGGTTTTACTGCTGTAGGAACTGTTGCAACAGGTGGTACAGGTTTACTAGTCGCTGGCCCATTAGTGGCTGCATTTGCTGCTGGTGGCGCAGGCGCTGCTGTTGGTGGTACTTTAGGTGCTGCAATAGGTGCGTTTATTCCTGAGCACGAAATTAAATATTATGAAGATGCGATTGAAAAAGGCTCTATTTTAATTGGTGTTAAGTACAGTAGCGATAATCAAAACGCTATTGAAGAAATACTTAACAATGCTGGGGCAAGTAACGTGTCTACTGCATAATTATTTATCGATTTAATAAAAAAGGTGAAACTTAGTTTCACCTTTTTTTGTGCTAATTTTTAAATAGAGTAATCAATATTATTGATTTGATTAAGCGTGTTTGCATCCGCGTTATTTATAAAGCTAGCAGCAAATACCTCTTATAAAAATAAGTATTTATAAGAGGTATTTGTTTATAAGAGTGGCTGATTTTGGCTACTTAGATTTGCGCTTATCTAGTACATAACGTACGGCCATTCTTGCAGCGCCGGCTCCAATACCTGAGACTACCGCCCATGTAACGGCTTCTTTAAGATCGGTTTTTTCGCTTGGCTTGTCTTTTGGGGCTGGTTCGTTGGTAACCTTTTCCCACGACTTTTGTAAAGTTTTCCTTGTTAACATACCTGCAGAAGCAGCAGCGAGACCTATACCTATCGTCGTAATTAGTTGTTTATTACTCATATTGTCCTCGTTTTATTTAATAGCGGCAGAGTTATTAGTTGTTAACTCTTAAAGTAAGAATCTTAATAACAGCAATTTACGTACCGATAGACGTTTGAGGATGAAAAGCACAGCTATTAACTAAAGGTTGTTTTACTTATGCTTAGCAATAATATTAAGTTTGCGTTTCAGTACCTAGTAAGGCGTTAATGTAGGCGAGTTCTTCACTAAAAATTCCGTTAAAAAATGCACTTTGCTCAATGATTACAGCGTCGTTTGGTTGGGCTTTGTATTCTTGCTGGCACCTTACAAGTTCGGTGGTTAACCATTGGCAGGTATTGGTAGCTGAGTTTATTGCCGCTTTTAAAAACGACGACCATTTTATTTTTTGTAAATTAAAACGATAAAGCGTAACTGCAATAGCCCCATAAGCTTGTTGCTCAAGCGAAGGCACATCTTCACTATTTACTGAAAGGCAGCTTAAAAGCTTGGTATTGATTAGCGCTTGTTGCAGTGCAGCGTGTTGTGATTGACTTAAAAAGTTGTTTTGGTAATCCATGTAAGGCCTATATCTGCAAATAGCAGGGCAATATAAAAAGAAAATTAGCAAAGTATTTTACGATTTATGCGCACCTAAAAATGATCAGTAGTGATAACAAAATAAGGCTGACCCTTTACTGAATTAATAAAACACAATTGTAATTGGCAAGGGCGTTTATAACGTTTGGTGCTTTTATTGTTTTACTTTGAAAGGCCGGCATCTGAATTTTAGATAAATTTAAGTTACCATCAAAATGTATTAACTACCAAAACGAGGACATGTGAATTATTTAGCTCACCTTTATTTAGCAAAGCCTACAGCCGATTCGCACTTTGGAAATTTACTGGGTGATTTTGGTGGCAAAAGGCATGTAGAACAATTGCCAAACACAGTTAAAAACGCGCTAAACAACCATTACTTAGTCGATAAATTTACCGACTCTCACCCGTTAGTAAAAGAAGCCAAACAGTACTTTTCACCCGAGCGAAAGCGCTTTGCTGGTGTGGCTATTGACGTGGTGTTTGATCACTTTTTAATTATGCATTGGCAGCGCTTTAATCAGCAGCCTTTAAGCGACTTTAAGTGCAATAGCTTTGCGCTTTTAAATAAATGTATGCCTATTATGCCGCCGCGCATGCAACAGGTTGTAACCAGTATGACTAAAAACGATTGGTTTAAAGAGTACGAAACAATTAATGGAGTAGGGCTTGCGCTCGATAATATAGCCAAACGCATTCGTTTTACTAATAACTTTGCAGGTACTGCTGAGGATATAACGCGTAACTACCATGAATTAGAAGCGGTATTTTTAGCATTTTTTCCTCAGTTAATTAATCATGTAAATGAACATGCGCTTGAAGCAATAAATGCTGAATAATTAAAATGACCCTTTAATTAAATAGTTATTACTGCACATTACGTATTATGCAAAGCCTCAAAAACTTCTTTTTAAAGTAGGGCGTGTTGATCTTAGTGGATTGAAATTTGTTCAATCTAGGGGCGATTAAATCGCGGCGCGAGGTTTGTAACCTAGTGGGCTAAGTAAAAACCGAGCAAAGCTTCCGCGTGTTGCTCACGCCACCGTAGTAGCTAATAATGGCTTGCTTAGTTAGTTTTTTATTATACCCTGCGATAAATATATAATTACCACATGATGAAAAGTATAGGTTGGAGCACTTACATTAAGTTTGTTGTTAAACACTATAAGCGCATATGAAGCAGGAATATTATGAGTAAGACCAGCCATGTACCTCTGGCTTATATGAAGCAAGAGGAAGGTTATAGAATAAAGGCTTTAAGGTTATACCCTTGGGTTTGTGGTCGTTGTGCTCGTGAATTTGAGTACTCAAACTTACGTGAATTAACGGTGCATCATATAGATCATAACCACAGTAATAACCCTGAGGATGGCAGTAATTGGGAGTTATTGTGCATTTATTGTCATGACAATGAGCATAATAAATACCACGAGCATATTATGTATGGCGGGTCGTCTACTGAGCCAAAAGTAGAGGCTGCAACGCATTCCCCGTTCGCTGATTTAAAAGCGATGCTTAATAAGCGCAACAGTTAAAATTTACTTTAAATGTTTACAAGGAAGTTATTTATATGCCCGATATAACGGCACTTTTTTATATAGCTATTATGGCTTTTTATTTATTACACAAAAACGAAGAAGCCAAAATACTAGCCCCCGTAATTGGCTTTGCTGCAATCCCCCTTTTTAGCAACGATTACTGGCAATGGTTTCAGCTCAGTGCGGCACTGAGTGTTGTGGTTATAGTGATAGAAAAAGAGAAAGCAGGGTATACAGGCGGTGGTGCTGTCTCGGCATTTGCTGCATTTTTTATTGGGGCTTTATTAGTTAGTATTTTTATACACGCGACTTCATCTGCGGTTACTAGTTTAAACTCTACAAGCTTTAATTTTAAACATCCACTAAGTTACGAGTGGCCTAGGCACATTGTAATTTTATATGCTTTTGCGTTTGTATTCGCTTTACTGGGTGTATTGCTAAATGCTCATATGCTTGTAGCTTTTTATGGCGCATTAATTATTGCGTGCTTACTTGCTGTTTTACCTCACTTTTGTGGTTCTTTTTTATATGGCATAGCATTAAGTGTAACTATTATTGTAGTTACTTTTGCCATGGCATTTATTAAAAAGGCGCAAGAAGAGGCGCGCTTTATATTTGCGTATATCGGCGCAGGGTTAATGCTAGTGAGTAGTTTGGTTAAGTACTTTAGCTAACTATTTTTGTTATTTGAACGATTGCTCAATTTATGATTTAATTGTAGCCACTACTTTTAGGAGCGTTTCATGATTAAATTTTATTTTCACCATACACCTAACCCAATGAAGGTTGCTTTGTTTTTAGAAGAAACAGGGCTGCCGTTTGAACTTGTTCCACTTGATACTTTAAAAGGTGAGCAACATACACCTGAATTTAAAGCAATTAATCCAAACGCTAAAGCGCCAGCAATTGTTGATGGTGAAACTCGTGTGTTCGATTCGAATGCTATTTTAATGTACCTTTCTGAAAAATATGCAAAGCTAGAAGGCAAAGCTGAAGACCGCGCTGAAATGCTTTCATGGTTAATGTTTATTGCATCAGGTTTAGGCCCATACTCAGGGCAAAGTGTACACTTTAGACACATGGCGCCAGAAGGGCTTGATTACGCTGTTAACCGTTACTTGCGTGAGGCACAGCGCCACTACGAAGTGCTTGATACACACCTTGAAGGTCGCGACTTTATAGTGGGTGATGAATACACCATTGCTGATGTATCTGCTTGGGGTTGGATTGATAAAGCACCAGTTGTATTAGGTGAAGAAGGTTTAGCACCATACCCTAATTTAAAACGTTGGTTTGAAAGCATTGATAGCCGTCCAGCGGTTGCTCGTGCACGTAAAATTGGCATCGATGTGGCCTTTAAAAAAGAGTTTGATGAAGAAGCCAAACGCGCGTTTTTTCCATCTAATTACCCTAAATCGTAGGGTAACTTAAAGCAGAGGTAAATGAGTAGTTCTGAGATAGTTACTTATTTACCACTACTTTTAAATATACACGTCTATTTTTGATGTTGGCCTAGGCTGTGAGCTATTGAGCATCTGTATTAATTATTATTACTTTTATTCAAAACACGCCCTAAAACCATTTAATCTTTTTTATTGAGCGCCACATGCTGGGTACAAATTAAGTACTTCAGTTACTACTTGTGCAAACATAGCTTGCTCTTGCTGACTTAAATTTATATCTGCATCAAATTTCATGGTATCGGCTAGCTCTGAGGTAATTATTTCGTAAAAAACCATCGCAGTGAGTACATTACCTGCGTATGAAGCATGATTTCCATCTGCATTATAAAGATTTACGCTCGGCATTATTTCTAATACTCGGTTCCATACAAAACCAACAGGCGCGACGCAGCTAGGCTGCTTTGTACTTATTGATAAATGTAGATCGTATACCTGTTTTGCCTCCGCAGGGTTGCCCTTTTGCGGATGTTCTGGAAATAATATGGGAGTTATTTTTTGTTCTTTAGCAACTGAGATCAAGCGCTCGGTCGCATCGGTTGGGTAGTCAACGGCTCCTGATTGCGAGTATTTCTGTCCTTGAAAAATAGCATGACTCCAGTTACTTTCACTTAGTTTATCTACATTTACGTCTACCGCAGCGATTTCATCTAAAAACCGCCCGCCAACAGTCATTGTTTGTACTGAGGTATTAGATAGTTGATGTGTAATTATGGTTTCTAATAAAGCACCTAAGCTTGAACTATGGCTATTACCGTAAATAATTATTTTATAATCACCTTGTGGATTGTTATTAGATACTGGTGGTGATGTTAGTGTTTCTTTATTCTCAGCTATTTTTGAGTCATTACCTCCAGAGCCGCACGCAGTTAACGCTAACATTAAAGCTAATGTGTGTAATACTTTAGGTATATATTCGAATGACATTAGAAATCCTTTTTTGTACCAAATTTAAGCACGATTTCTGAATACTAGATACTTTATGGTTAAGCTGCAAGTTGGCTTTAAAGGTGAAAAATTACTTTTCGGGAGGAGGGAGTATTTAAACTTTAATCATAAAGTAATTCAATTGTGCTTTAACACAGCTATTTTTGAATTAAAAAAGCCTGCATAAAGCAGGCTTTAGTTTTCAGGGAAATTAAAACTTAGCGCGGATACCAAAGCTGTATCTGCGGTCTGCTTCGGTGTACTTCCAAGCACCACCTAGTTCAGATAGGTAGATAGAAGGCTCACCAGTTAAGTTAGTTGCATTGCCTACTAAGGTCACGTTTTCGTTAATGTCCCAACTTGCTGAGAAGTCTAACTGGCCGCGGTCGTCACGGTAGTTGTTACCGTAAACTGTACCTTCTGCTGAAATACTGCCGTCTGAGTTAATATTTTCAACGCGTTTTTCGTTTTCACTATCTAAGAAGCTATCGCGGTAGTTATAAGCTAAACGTGTAGAGAATCCTTCGTATTCCCAAAATACCTGTAAGTTGTAGGTGTTTTTAGAAATATCTAACAGTGGGTTGCCATTAGGTTGTTCGCTGTCTGCGTAGGTGTAGTTTGCGTTGATACCTAAGCCAGAAAAAGCACCTGGTAAGCTTGTAAAGAACTGTTGGTAACCTACTTCAAAACCTTGAACTGAGCCATTTTCGCCATTTACGTTTTTAACGGTATCAATACCTGTTAAGCCTGCATCGCGAAGCTCTGAAACATGGTTAAAGCCATCGGCATCAACAGGGAAGTCGGTTGTATCTGAGTAAACTAAGTTATCTTGAGATACACCCGCGGTATCTAGCTGACACACTTGGTTCCACTGCGTTACGTTTTGACCCGCGGTGCTAGATGAAGCCTGACAGCTGCTTTCGTTACTTAAGAAAGATTCAACATCTTTATAAAACACAGCAAAAGATATTACGTTACCTTCATCAAAGTAATGCTCTACTGATAAGTCGTATTGTGTCGCACGGTATGGTTCTAAATCAATAGAGCCTTGCGTTGCGCCTGTAATATCGTTATTAACATCAAACGCTGGGCTTAGCTCACTAAAATCTGCACGGCGCATTACTTTTGCAGCTGCAAAGCGGAATAATGTTTCGTCTGAGTAGTTATAGGTAACGTTTAAGCTTGGTAAAAAGTCGCTGTAGTCATTCTCACCTGTTACTTTTTCACCATTTAAATAAACGCTTGATTCTAAATCTGTTGTCACATTGGACTTCCCAGCTTTCGCTA
>NZ_PNCW01000470.1:0-309 GCF_005886985.1 Pseudoalteromonas sp. S3178
ATCTGTGATCCGCACAGCCAAACAAAATCGTGTTGTCGTTGAAGTTGCACCCGGTAGCTTTAAATCGGTTGCCGTTGAACTGGGTCAAATTGGTGATGAAAATATTGAAATCCTCAATGGTCTTAACGAAGGAGACAAGATTGTTACGTCAGCCCAGTTCCTGATTGATTCACAGTCGAGCATTACTTCTGACTTTATGCGTATGGCGCCAGTTGCAGAGGCTAAGTCAGTTTGGGTTGAAGGAGAAATTCAAAGCGTGAACCACCAAAGCCGAGTGGTGAATATCGATCATCAACCTGTACCCGAGTG
>NZ_PNCW01000471.1:0-247 GCF_005886985.1 Pseudoalteromonas sp. S3178
ACGAGACGCTACCGCCCTCACTTAGAAGCGTTAGATCTCACCTATCCACAATATGTGGTTATGATGGCTCTGTGGGAGCAAGACAATATTACCATTGCCCAGTTGGTTGATTTAACCGCCATTGATGGGGGTGCAATGACCTTAATTTTAAAGAAAATGGCGATAAAATCGCTCATTCAGATTGTCAGTGACGAAAACGATAAGCGCAAAAAATGCATTAAGCTGTTACCACAGGGTATCGCACTTA
>NZ_PNCW01000472.1:0-271 GCF_005886985.1 Pseudoalteromonas sp. S3178
GTTAATTAATAAACTATGACACATACATATTCCGTCACCGGTATGACCTGTACCGGTTGCCAGGCTAAAGTGCAAGGCCTTTTATCAAAAGTACAAGGGGTAAAAAATGTAACTATTGATTTGCCAAAAGGAGAAGCTACTATTGACATGGATAAACATATTTCGACTCAGCAATTCAAGGAAGCTTTAAAAGAGTATCCGAAATATCAATTCTCTGAAGCAAATCATCTGCATCAAAATGCAATATCAGCTTTATCTGAAAAAGAAACAA
>NZ_PNCW01000473.1:0-275 GCF_005886985.1 Pseudoalteromonas sp. S3178
TGCTGTTTCTAGGTCAAGCGCTTGCTCAGATAAACCAAAATGGCCGTCTTCATGAATATCAAATAGTGCGCCTACTTCATAAGTACCAGTTCCAATGTGAGGGCCGAATGATAATAGCTCAGACACCGAAGGAGCACGCTCAGAACGAGATACCGACAAGCCTAAGTTGTAACTAGGTGCGAAATCCCACACAACACCCGTTGATAAACTGACAGGAGTGAATTCTTGCTCTACGTCAAATACGCGAGTATTGCCGGCATGTTCTTCATGAGCAT
>NZ_PNCW01000474.1:0-236 GCF_005886985.1 Pseudoalteromonas sp. S3178
TTATGGGGTAATTTTTTAGCCAATGCGACGATATCAGCCATAACACGTTTCTCTCCAAGGTCAGCTAGGAAAGCTAAATGTTCCGTGGCTTTAACCTTTTGGAGATTCTCAAGCTTAGGTTCGCCACCAAGGGCAAGAGCAGGCACAAAGCCATAGATTTCTCCATTTTCAAGAGGGCCTAATTTTTCGACAGCTCGTTCAAAAAGAGGCAAATCATTGATATCGTCTAAATCCAA
>NZ_PNCW01000475.1:0-317 GCF_005886985.1 Pseudoalteromonas sp. S3178
TACTGTTCGAGATAGTTTGGGGCGGCAACCAGCATTCTGCGGTTGTTTAACAGAGGCCGAGATATCAAGCTGCTATCATTTAAATTACCATAACGAATGGCAATATCAGTGCCAGACTCAACTAATTTGACTAAGCCCTCCCCTAGGCTCAGGTTAACCACCACCTGTGGATGCTGCGTGGCAAACTCCGCAACGGCGGGAACCACGTACTGACGGCCAAAGTCTGAGCTTGCTGCAATTTTGAGTGTGCCTCTCAAATCAGGATCGGCATCTTGCAGTAGCGCCTCCGCCGCCGCAACCTCCTCAATAACTCGCAC
>NZ_PNCW01000476.1:0-293 GCF_005886985.1 Pseudoalteromonas sp. S3178
GTTCAGGTCTACCGCTTCTGAAAATAATAAAGGGACGAGTACATTACCATCTAACGCCTGTATTACACCATAAACCATTAATACCGTCCAAAACTGCGTATCAATACCAAATTGAAACAAGGCAACAGCTGCAACAGGAATAGTCACTAACGCAGCACCAATAAATGGGATCAAAACAGAGAGGCCGACCAATGCACCTAACAAAGCTGCGTATCGCAAATCTAAAATATAAAAAGCAATAAACGTGACACTACCAATTATCACAATTTCAAACACCTTGCCCCGTATATAAT
>NZ_PNCW01000477.1:0-303 GCF_005886985.1 Pseudoalteromonas sp. S3178
TCACTCACTATGTCCAATCTATTATGCAAGACATGGTTGCAAACTTGAAACACGTGAGTGAGAAAACACCGGTAGCTGTGACAAGCTTTGTATTTTTAGATAAAGAATTTGATAAAGGTTCCTTGCTGGGTAACCAGTTGGCTGAAAGCTTTATCCATGAGCTTCATGCGTTTGGGATCCCTGTTGTGGACTTTAAAACAACAGACTATATCCGGGTGACACCTGAAGGCGATTTTATTTTTAGTCGTGACTTTTTAGAGCTATCTGACGACCACCCTTTTTTGTACGTGCTAGGTGGTACTT
>NZ_PNCW01000478.1:0-424 GCF_005886985.1 Pseudoalteromonas sp. S3178
GAATATGCGGCCAAATTTTGGGTCTTCTGTACACACATTACATGCCACGCCAACCGGAATAAGCAATTCTCCATTATCTGCAAAGCGAATAAACTTCCAACCATGATGACGTTTACTCGGTAGTTCATCAAAAACCACCTCATAATTAAACTGCTTTGCTGTGGCATTTAATTGCTTGTCTATATTCGCAAAGCGGATCACCCGATTAACTTCAGCAACAAATAAATCATTACCTTTCATGGCTAAGCCCGAAGGCATGTTGAGCCCCTGAGCCAACACTATTTTTCGATCAGCTTTACCATCTTTATCGCTATCAATTAAAGCATGCACCTTGCCTGCTTTGCGTGATCCCACATAGACTACGCCAGTAGGTGAGACAGCCATCTGCCTGGCATTATCCACATGTTTTGCGAAGTAGCTAATT
>NZ_PNCW01000479.1:0-265 GCF_005886985.1 Pseudoalteromonas sp. S3178
AAACGTCGCTTTCCCATTCGACACCTGTACGTTCGCAGATTGGCATACTGCTGAATCTTGGTTTTTTTGCTGCCCACTGCTATCGATACAGCTATCAACAATAAACTGATTGTCGACACTACCAATGGCGTTACTAATTGCAATGTCATAATAATCAAGCGTCATTGATAAACCTTGTAGCCATTGTGGTTCATAAACAAGCCCTGCCGTCAGCGTGTCAGCTTCTTCAGGTGTTAACTGATCATTACCACCTACTGTAACCTCT
>NZ_PNCW01000048.1:0-32935 GCF_005886985.1 Pseudoalteromonas sp. S3178
AGGTTTGTAACCTAGTGGGCTAAGTCAAAACCGAGCAACAAAGAGTAAATTGCCCCTAGGCAGAACCCGAAGGGCAGCGCCTGCTTGGCATTAATGCTACGTTATCGCCTACTTATGGGGAATAACCACACCACATACGCTCTGCCTTGCCTAAATACCAAGCAGGCTGCTGCAAATTTAACCTTGAAAGGTCTACAGACCCTTGTGTATTAGCTATTCGTCTTATAGCGGGGGAATTAATACTTTGTTAATGTTCGTCGATTATTCACGGATTGAAAAGGCGGAGCGGAAATTACACGCTCTATACTCCAAATACAAAAAGAGAAACGTGCTTTATGATCATCTTTTTTATCTGCATCACAATCTTAATACTGGGATATAAGTTTTATAGCCCATTTGTTGAAAAACAAGCAGGTATGGACACAACAGTTGATACACCGCAAAAACGCTTTAGCGAAGGTGTTGACTATGTAGCCATTCACCCTGTGCGTGCATTTTTAATCCAGTTTTTAAATATTGCTGGCGTAGGCCCAATATTCGGCCCAATTTTAGGTGCGCTTTACGGCCCAGTAGCCCTAGTGTGGATAGTACTAGGTAACGTATTAGGTGGTGCGGTACATGACTTCTTCTCAGGTGTGATGAGCATTAAAGAAGATGGTAAAAGTTTACCTGAAATTGCAGGTCATTATTACAACGTAGTATTTAAAGGCTTTATGCTGATATTTACAGCCATGCTACTGTTTTTCGTAGGCGTTGTATTTATTATGAGCCCAGCGGGCTTATTAAGTAACTTAGATGTTTTTCAAGATACGTTTTTTGCTAATAACACCTTTTGGGTACTTGCCATTTTAGCGTACTACTTTTTAGCAACGTTACTACCAATTGACAAAATCATTACTAAATTTTACCCAATCTTTGGCGCATTAATGATTGTAATGACCGTTGCAATTGCCGTTTCATTATTAATTAATGCACCACATTTACCAGTGGCGGGTGATTTTTTAGCATACTTTGAAGCCGACCATGCGCACGACTTTTTAGAGCCTAACCCAGATGGTTTACCAACGTGGCCACTACTGTTTATTACCATTACCTGTGGTGCTATTAGTGGATTCCATTCTACGCAAGCGCCTATTATTGCTCGTTGTTTAACTAACGAAAAATACGTACGCCCAGTATATTACGGTGCAATGATGTGTGAAGGCATTGTAGGCTGTGTATGGGCACTTGCTGGTATTGCAGCATTCCCAGAAGGTTACGCAGGCTTAAAAGCATTGCTTGACCAAGGTGGTCCAGGCTTAGTGGTTAACCATGTAGCAAATAGTTACTTAGGTGTACTTGGTGGCATTATGGCGATTATTGCCGTAGCCGTTTTCCCTATTACATCGGGCGATACAGCGTTTCGTTCACTACGCTTAACGGTTGTTGATGCGTTTAATATTCCGCAAAGCTTACGTAACCGTTTATTGTTAGCAATCCCTATTTTAACCATTGCTTACTTTATGACTAAATTAGATTTCTCTTTAATTTGGCGTTACTTTGCATTTTCAAACATGCTGCTTTCAACAAGCGTACTATGGCTTGCTACTAAGTACTTGTTTGATAGACGTGCCTTTCATTGGATTGCAAGTGTACCTGCGGTTATTGCTACAGGTGTGACATTGTCTTACATAATGACAGCGGCCATTGGCTTTAATTTATCGGCCGATTTAGGTAAACCAATTGGTGCCGCAGTGGTTGTAATTGGCTTAGTTGGTTTAGTGTTTGTTCACACTAAACATAAGGCAAATGCCGCAGCGTAAGCGCAGTATTTATAAGCCACAAAAAACGAGCTATTTAATAGCTCGTTTTTTATGAGTAAAACAATTGATCAGTACGTTAATTAAGAACGTTGCTATTTATAAACACCTTAGTTACTAAGCTGGCTGTGTGGCAAGCTCAAAGTAGCTATTATCATCAAGTGTTTTGCTAATCATCATCGCACCTTCAAGCAGACTTACGGTATGAATAGCAGCGTGTTTAGGTTGCTGCTCACCATTGGCACGGTGCGCTTCAGTAAGCCACTCTAAATTCTGATTAAAAAAACGTTTAACTTCAAGGCGTACTTTATCCGGAAGGCTATCGCTTTCGGCCCCTAGCAAACCACATAAACACATTTTTCGGTCAGTTACTAATGCACTTCTAAAAAGCTGAGTGTACACATCAATAGGATTTTTACCGTTAGCTTTAAGTTCGCTTGGCGTGCCTAACGCATTTAAAAACGCATTGGTATATTGATGAGCAAGCTCAGCGCCTAAATCAGCTTTAGTAGGGAAGTGGTAATGAACACTGGCGCTTTTAATACCTATTTCGCTTGCCAGTTCTCTAAAGCTAAAGTTACTGTAGCCACCAAGGCGTACTTTGTTTTCTGCTGCTTTTAGTAACGCTTCTTTTTTGCTCATTTTAATTATACCTTGCTTTTAGTGACGAAATTATCGACCAGTAGGTAGCTGCTTTCAAGTCATTTATTTTAAATAAATAGCATCAATTAGTAGCCCATCAATAAAGGTTCGAATAAATAGTAAGTTTTAAATTTGACATAAAATTACTTTAACTATATAAATTACCTATCGGTAGGTAGGTTTGTGAAAACCCTTCGATATCCAACTAATTTAATAACAGGTGGTTTATGAAAATTTATGATGTAGAAAACTTCCCTAATCCACTACGTGTTCGTATAGCATTAGCTGAAAAAAATGCGACTGAACATGTTGAGTTTGTTCCGGTAGATTTACTTAATGGCGAGCATAGAACAGACGCTTTTTTAGCAAAAAACCCACTAGCAGGTGTGCCTGTACTTGAGCTTGATGATGGTACATTTATATCTGAAAGCACTGCTATTACAGAATATATTGATACTGCTTTTGAAGGGCCATCATTAATGGGGAAAACCGCAAAAGAGCGTGCAGTAATAAACATGATGCAAAAGCGCTCTGAGTCTATGGTGCTTGACGCAGTGGCTACTTATTTTCATCATGCGACAGATGGCTTAGGTCCAGAGCTTGAAACGTATCAAAACGTAGCCTGGGGTGAGAAGCAAGGCGAAAAAGCACACCAAGGGTTTAGCTATTTCAACGATGTACTAGCACAATCGACATTTGTTTGCGGTGAGCAGTTTAGTATTGCTGATATTACATTGTATGCTGGGCTTGTGTTTGCTGGGTTTGCACAAATTGCGATTCCAAGTGAACTTACACATTTAAAAGCGTGGCAAGAAAATGTAGCACAACGAGAAAGTGTTGCTGCTTAAATACACATATATATAGGAGCTTTAAATGAAAATAGCCGCCGATTTTACTCAACGTGTCGTTGTTCATAGTGAACAACTTGATTGGATCCCCTCGCCTATGGCAGGTGTAGATAGGCGCCCACTTGATAGAGTAGGCGATGAAGTAGCCCGTGCTACAAGCATTGTACGTTATGCGCCGGGCAGCGAATTCTCCCCTCATGTACATACCGGTGGTGAAGAATTTGTAGTGCTAGAAGGCGTATTTCAAGATGAGCATGGCGATTTTCCACAAGGCTCCTATATTCGTAATCCGCCACAATCAAAGCATAAACCAGGCTCACAAAATGGCTGCGTTATATTTGTTAAACTGTGGCAGTTTCAACCACAAGATAGAACTAACGTACGCCTACAAACACAGCACATGGGCAGCGTGCAACACGCCACATTTAAAGGGCTTGCCATTACACCGCTTTATAAAGATGACTTTGAAAACGTGAGCCTATTGCACTTTGAAGCCGGTGCCAATATTCAAATTAGTGCAAGCGGTGGGGCTGAGCTACTGGTGCTTGAAGGCGATATTAGTGAGCAGTCAGACACATTAACAAAGCACAGTTGGTTAAGGCTGCCTATGAATAGTGAGCTTAATATAACCGCTGGTAAGCATGGTGCAAAAGTATGGCTTAAGTTAGGCCATTTAACTGATGTTAATAAGCAAATTGAGCGTGTGCAAAATGCTTAGTTATTGCCATTATTTAGCAGTATTGTTTGATTTAGTTCAGGACTAATTAACTTAATAGGGTGTATTTTTATAGCTTAACTCAGCCAATGTTTGGCATTTGTATGTAGTTACTACTAACTTAAATAGAACAATTTAAGCCCTAGAAACAACAGGCTGTAAATATTTTAAGCGCACCCGGTTAAGGAGAGCAGCATGGTACACACAACACATGGTTTATCTATTGGTATTGAACGCGCAGGTCGAGAATTCTTTTTAAAATTAAAAGCAGTGGGTACACTCACCCATGAAGACTATAAAGTCATTACCCCCATGATCGACTCTGCCCTTGGCGAGGTTAAACACCCTATAGCAAACGTGCTTATTGATGCCAGCGAGCTAGAAGGCTGGGAGCTTCGCGCCGCGTGGGATGATTTAAAGCTTGGCGTAAGACATTCAAAAGAATTTAATAAAATTGCTATTTATGGCAATCAAGAATGGCAAGCCCGCATGGCTAAAATAGGCAATTGGTTTATCTCAGGCGAGGTGCAATACTATGAAAACGCCACCGCCGCCATCGATTGGCTTGATGAATAAAGTGATTAAAAAAGTATAAAAAAGCACTCTTACAGAGTGCTTTTTTATATATAGGAGTGTTATTAAATAGTTGAATTTGCTTTATTTCAATTGTTAATGCTGCTTAATTAAAATACACTCCTTAATATTAATAAAACTACACATTATAATAACAATGAAACATGTACTTGCCCTTTTTGTTTTACTCATATTTTCTACATCAATACATGCAAAAGACAACACCATATTTACGCCCGTGAGCGATTTATTTTTAGCTGTTTCTAACTTTGATCACGCAAAAATGCGCGCGGCTGTTGATGATTCATTTCTACTTTTAGAGCACGGTGAAGTGTGGACCATTGATGACTTTGTAAATGTTGTTAAGCCCGCTGATTACATAAGAACTAATTATTTTAGTGTTATAAATTCGCGTGTAGAAGGAAATGTTGCGTTTATTAATTACTGGAATAAAGCCAATTTTAAAAACGCCGATAAAAGTGCTGATATTTTTTGGTTAGAAAGCGTGGTTGTATCAAAAGTGGGTGACAAATGGCTATTATCGCAAATGCACTCAACCCGCTTACCGCAAGGTGAAATACCTAAAGGCGTTACTTTTATTAAGCAATAATTATAAATTAGGCTAAGCCCCGCTATATGGGGGCTTTAACTGTTTATATTACATCAGCTATTATTGTATTTATTAAAGCTTATTAGCGGTGTAAATAAATACCTTAATCACTACCTGATAGCTCATTACTGCTTAATCGGTTTCTTATTTGTTTATTTATTAATGTCGGCACTCTTTAGGCGCAATGCCAAAGGTTTTTTTAAATAGACGACTAAAGTGGCTCGCGCTATTAAATCCAACATCAAAGCACACTTGGCTAATTGCATGGCCTTGCAGTAATTGATTGCGCGCTTTTTTAAGTCTTAACTGTTGCTGCCAAAGAGCTGGGGTAGTGCCAAATGCAAGTTTAAACTGATTATAAAATTTACTGCGGCTCATGCAGGCTATTTTGCACAAGGTGTTTATGTCGAGCGTTTCGTTTAAGTGCTCTTCGATATAAAGCAGTGCATCGCTTATTTTTGTTTTAAGGCGTGTTTTATTGCAATTAGCGAGTAATAAATCGCGACTTTGTTGTTGTAACAACCGGGTGATCAATTCGTTTAACGATAAATCAATCAAGTAATGCCGCTGGGCACCTTGTTCGCTAAATAAATGCACCATGCGCTCTAATAATTGCTGTGTTTGACTATTATGTTGGCTATGCACCAATTGCGGGACATATTCGAACAGGCCGCCATCGCGTGCAAAGTTTTGTTGCATGTTAAGCGCATCCGCCACAGAGTTTATTTTATCTTTGCTAATTTCAATCGCTAAACACGTAGTTGGGGCGTGCATTGATGCCTGTGGAAAATCAATTAATACACCTTGCTCTGGCGCTAATACAAACGACTCGTGTGGTAAAAATGCTTTATGGTATTGGCTACTTTCTACGTGCATTACTTTTTTACCGCTGAGCATGGCACAAAATAGTAATTCGTTTGAATGCAGTGCCACCTTTTGTGCGCTTTGGTACGTGTCGTAAATGCTCAATTCACTATTATCTGCCGCAAACGTGACTTTATTTTCTATTAAAACATCAAGTTGCTGGCGTTTTTTGTTTAACTGAGATGTGTGCATATCAATCCTTTAGTTTTTTATTAGTGTGGACTCACAGACAACTTTTGTGGACAGCTAATCAAGTTTTTAGGTGCTCGTTAGGCTAATGTCAAACAACACTGATTAAATATAAAGCATTTTGTTTTATATAAATGTTCGACCTTTAGCTAACAACAATAAAGAGAGCACACACATGATATATGCAAATCCAGGTAGCGACGGCGCACTAGTAAATTTTAAAAACCAATACGGTAATTATATTGGCGGGGAGTGGGTAAAGCCTGTAAACGGCCAGTACTTTGATAATATAAGCCCGGTAAACGGTAAGGTATTTTGCCAAATACCTCGCTCAGATAAAGACGATATAAACCTAGCACTCGACAAAGCGCATGCAGTGCGAGATCAATGGGGCACAACCTCAGTTACCGAGCGCAGTAATATACTGTTAAAAATAGCCGACCGAATTGAGCAAAACTTAGAGTTACTGGCTGTTGCCGAAACATGGGACAACGGTAAAGCCATTCGCGAAACACTCGCGGCTGATATTCCGTTAGCGGCCGATCATTTTCGCTACTTTGCAGGGTGCCTGCGCTCGCAAGATGGCAGCATTGGCGAAATTGACGAAACCACGGTGGCATATCATTTTCACGAGCCGTTAGGTGTGGTTGGGCAAATTATCCCGTGGAACTTCCCTATTTTAATGGCCGCATGGAAACTTGCACCTGCACTTGCCGCTGGTAACTGTGTAATTTTAAAACCGGCTGAGCAAACTCCAGCTTCTATTTTAGTACTTATGGAAATTATTGGTGACTTACTGCCTGCAGGCGTACTTAATATTGTAAATGGTTTTGGTAAAGAAGCAGGCGAAGCATTGGCCACAAGCAAACGCATCGCTAAAATTGCATTTACAGGTTCTACACCTGTCGGTTCTCATATTTTAAAATGCGCTGCTGAAAATATTATCCCTTCAACGGTAGAGCTTGGCGGTAAATCGCCCAATATATTTTTTAATGATGTAATGGAAAAAGACGACGCGTTTTTATCAAAAGCCATTGAAGGCGCTGTACTTGCTTACTTTAACCAAGGTGAGGTGTGTACCTGTCCATCAAGATTATTTATTCAAGAAGATATTTACGAGCAGTTTATTGAACGCATACTTGAGCGTACTCAACAAATTAAACGTGGCAATCCACTCGACAGCGAAACCATGGTGGGCGCTCAAGCTTCAAAAGCACAGTTTGATAAAATACTTAGTTACATAGACATAGGTAAAAAAGAAGGGGCAGAGGTACTCGCTGGCGGAAACGTTGAGCAGCTAAATGACGATTTAAACGGTGGTTATTACATACAACCTACGCTACTTAAAGGCACAAACGACATGCGTGTGTTCCAAGAAGAAATTTTTGGCCCTGTTATCTCTATGTCGACCTTTAAGGATGAAGCCGAAGCACTCGAACTTGCTAACAGCTCAGAATTTGGTTTAGGTGCAGGGGTATGGAGTAGAAACATGAATCGTGCTTATCGTATGGGGCGTAAAATTGAAGCTGGTCGAGTGTGGACCAACTGTTACCACATGTACCCAGCACATGCTGCATTTGGTGGTTATAAAAAATCAGGAATAGGGCGTGAAACACACAAGTTAGCACTCGATCACTACCAACAAACTAAAAACCTATTAGTGAGCTATAGCGAAGATCCACTCGGCTTTTTTTAATAAAGCAGTTGAAACTTAAACACAACAACCATTAAGTAATGGGGGCGCTGCATATTTGTAGCGCTTTTTTATTTAGAGTGCTTTTATTTCACAGTGCTCACAACACTACTTTAAGCGTGTTGTAATATATAAGTACAATACCAGCTGTATTCAAAACGTTAAAACCTAAGCGTTTTAAATAACTCATTACCTGCGCTAAAAAACGACTTTATGATATTAATTTTTTATAAAAAGCGGCTCTAAAAATGTGCAGTGATTTATGTATTGTCGGATATTACTGATCTCCCCCATTTTGGTGTGTTACAGCATTAATGGAAACTTCTTTATAGTTAACTAATTGTTTACAGGAGGGTATTCGCTGGCTAAAATAAATACATTGTAATATAGGGACATTTGTCGGTTTATAAAGCGACATATGTCGTAGACAAAATTGTTATATGCTTAGGCAGGTTTGGAGTTTAAATTTTGAGTTTTGAGTTAAGTCAACAAGAGTGTTGTGAACATTATGGTGCTCAGTACCAACCAGTGAAAACAGGTCAGCTTGTAGCAATCTCAAAAGGCATCTATGAAGGGGTAACGCCAGTGGAAGGAGTTCGTTATCCTTCTCCAGAACATATGAGTGGTTGGTGGTTAACTACTGATGAATATGATGGAAATATTGACTCATTGCTTACAGTTCACTTCGAGCATATTATTGATAAACGCCCTGAATTAGCACTATATATGGCTTTGCCATTTGGTTATCGTTTTAATTTGGGTGGTGAAAGTGAGCATGTTTGGCTTGATCAGAAAGTGGCGCAAGAAAGCATATAACAAGTCACTAAAGAAAGACTCGTCAAGGCTTGCTCGAGTTCCTTCGTCACTTAGTTTAGCAAGCCTAAACTCGCTTCTTAGTGAAGCGTTAGAAGCCAAAGGGCATTTTACTAACGAGGAAATATGAAAAAACTATTCTCTCTAGTGTTTTTACTACTACTTGCTGGGTGTAGCAAACCGTTACCGGATGACAAATTAGTCTATGCCGGCGAGTGGAAAAGTAAAGAGATGTACCTGCTTATTTTGGAAGATGGAACAGTTTCATACCAGCGCTTGCAAAGAGGTGGAAAGACCTCTATCAATGGTCCTCTACAAGAATTTATTGGCGATGACTTCATTGTAGGGCTCAGTTTTTTAACCACCACGTTTAATGTCTCTCAGCCACCAACACTATCAAATGGGGAATGGACAATAATTGTCGATGGGGTAAAGCTTAAAAAAACAGAAGAGGATATATGAGCGAATGGCTTCTAACAAAACGCTTAAGTCGCATCCCGCTGCGCGGGCAAAAACACAGTGCGGCTTCGCTATTCTCGCACTGTGTTTTTGCCCCTTAGCTTAGTGTTATACGTCGAACAGGCATCAAGGATGATTTTTAATAAATTCATGAGAGTATTCAAAGAAACGAAAGGGATGCCAAAGTTATTCCGGTTTCAGCATATGCTCAACTCAATTACATATTCACTGATGGTGCTTTTTGCTTTCTGGCCTTGGCCAAACGGAGAGTATTCGTTGAATGGGCGCAGCCTTACTTACCAAGAATTTTGGTTAACAGGTATGGCGCCCGGCTTTCTGTTATTTAGCATACTAATCATTGCAATTTGCTTTGCTTCAGTGAATAAACACTGGGCTGGCCGTGTTGGTACTTTTTTATACTGGGCATCTATTATTGCCTTAATGTCTTTTTATTCTTTAAGTGGGATTGTAATAGGTGGGCCAATAATAGCTGTTTGGGCGTACTATGTGTTCTATAGCACTGGCATGAGGCAGTTTTTTATTCAGTCAAACGTATAACAACCCAATTAACCCTCTCACTTCGTTCGCTGGGACGCATACACGCGTGTCGGCTTCGTCATTATGCCCCACATGTCTGCGCCCGTTATTGGAAAGTTCTGTGTCAATGCAAAAAGGAGTTCACATTGATTTTAACTATCCAATCAAAGTTATTAATTAGTGCTGGTTTTCTTGCCTCAGCTTCTGCGATCTGGCATCTGCTTTGTATTTTTGGTGGGCCTAGTTGGTTTGAATTTGCTCGTGCACCACAGCAAGTTATTGAACGAGCGCAACAGGGAACTATGCTTGCACCTATTAGTACAGTATTCGTTGCCAGTTTAATGTTTGCTTGTACTATATTTGCATTTTCAGCAGCAGGGTTAGTCCGCAAAGTTCCACAGCTCAAATCAGCCTTAATTACTATTGCGGTGTTGTGTACTTTACGTGGTTTAATTGCAATTCCAACATTTGTAACCTCTTCAGGTTTTGACACTTGGCAAATTGTAGCAAGCACAGTTTGGTTTTATGTTGGCATTTGTTTTATCGCCGGTAGTATAGAACAATACAGGCTTGTTAAATAAAGCGTATAACATGCAAATTAATAGGATAACAAACAGTTAGTTTTTGTTCTTTCTTTGCTATTTTAACCAATAGTTTTGCCCATTATTTGGGTCTTATGTTTTAAGGATAAAAATTGACTCTTGGAAACTGGGATGAAGCAATACTCAAAAGCCTCTTATTTGTGGGAATAGGTATTGCTGTGTGGGCTATATTCACAGGTTTATTACCCTTATCAGTAAACGGCCTATTAGGCTCGATTGTTACATTTTTACTATATATGAGTGTTTATTTACTTATCTCTATTGTTGGGTGGTTAGTAATTGGATTTCCACTTCATTATTTTATAAGCAAATACACTAATCGCTCTTATTTATATTATGCAGCTTTACCTATGGCATTTGTGCTTCCGCCTCTATTGTATAAAGGTTCATTATTACTTGGTTGCGCGGCATTATTTCAAGCTTTGCTATTTCGTTATTACGTCTACAAAGAAATATAACAAACACCTATCTTAAATATGAACTCTGAAACGAAGTACAAATTTTACAAAGTACTGAGTTTAATAAAACTGCATATCAGACTAATCAAAGTTAACTAATAAGCGCTTTAATATTAGCTTCAATAAACAGTTAAATTTTAATAATAACTAGACTAAAGCCCTTGTATTTAGTGCTTCTCTAATACATAACCGACGGGCTCTCCTTGTGGTTTTTTGTAACTAAAACTGGCTAGTTTTACTAAAGCGCTATCGCTTTTTTGCCACTAGACAATTGCTCTGTGATTACGTACTTAATGCATAATTACATCGTAATGTAAGACCAAGTGCAACGAGTTCAAAAAGGTTACTGTGCTTATTTTTGATCATGTTGTCACCAAGCTACTTTTAAATTTATTTATAAATGGTAGGCAAGTTAGGTCTAACCGTAAACGTTAATACCAGTATTACACATCAGCATGAACATAATATTTAGTTAGATCAAATAAGTGTTATTTATTATTAAGAATGAACAATTTATACGTTTTTAAGTTAGTTACCATACATATTTACATATGTACCTTAAATCGCTTTTTTAGTATTGTTAATGAACAGTAACGTACCAGTAATTTATTTTTAGCTTAAACGGATTTTTATGACTATAAAAACAAGAATAACCAATTATGTATTGCTCCCAATTTTATTACTGTCACCAGTTGTAAATGCTGCACAAAATCCGATTATACCGACTACACCTGAGCAGTGGCGCAGCATAACAGAGCGCGATATTGAGGCAACCTATAGCATTACCGCACAAAATCACCCCGGTATGTTTGATGCTAACAACCCCGCGTTCCCTGATTTATTAAAACAGGCAAAAGCACAAGCGCTTAAACTCTCAGCACAAGCGAGTGGGCCGCAGGTTCATGCAGCGGCAATTGCGCGCTTTAGCACTATTTTACAAGATGGGCACGCGGGTGCGTTTTCAAGCGTAGATAGACCCGCGCGCCGCTGGCCCGGTTTTAGAGCTGTTTGGCGCGGTGATGCGTTAAAAGTGTATTACAGCGAAAACAAAAACATTAGCAAAGGCGACGTTGTAAGCCAATGTGATGGGCAAAGCACTGATACCTTAATGCGTGAGAGAGTGTTTAAGTTTCATGGGCAAGTTACACAGCCTGGCCATTGGTGGCAGCAAGGTTGGCGGTTACTCATTGACGAGGGCAATCCATTTTTAACTCCTCTAAAAGAATGCGAATTTGTTAAAGCCAATGGCGATACCTATACACACGTATTAAATTGGTCTGTAAGGCCTAAGTCAGTCAGTAAGCATTTAGAAAATGCCTACAACGGTGATGAACTCCCCATTGATTTAACCTGGCCTGAAAAAAATATTGCTTGGATTGCTATGCCTAGCTTTTCAGTAAACGATAAACAAACAGTTGCATACAATAAAGTGTTTGAAAAAATACAACAGCAACGTAGCAAGTTACTTACTGCAAAAGCCGTGGTATTAGATTTGCGCCATAACCAAGGTGGCTCATCTTACTGGAGCTCACAAATAGCCAAAGAACTATGGGGCAAAAAAATAGTAGAACAAAAAGCAAATAATACTTTTCAAAACACGCAAGTGTGGTGGAGAGCATCAAAAGATAATACCGACCATGTAGTGTCTTTATTAGAGGTTGTAAAAGATCAACCCGAAGTACTCAAAACTCTCAAAACCGTAGCAGCGGGTATGGCTTTATCAATTAAAAGTGATGCCCCATTTTATGTAGAACAAGAGGCTAATACGCTAAATAACATACCAAAAGAGTCGTTAGTGAGTGACTTTAAAACCAAGGTGTTTGTTATAGTGCCGCCACAATGCGCCAGTGCTTGTTTAGATGCGCTAGATAAGTTTAAGCTTTTTGAAAATACAACTTTATTTGGTGCACCAAGTAGCGCAGACTCATTATATATGGAGGTACGTTTAGCCGATTTACCTTCAGGCTTAGGCAAAGTTGTAGTGCCAAATAAAGTATATGTAAACAGAGCGCGTGGGGCAGGGGATTTTTACAAACCCGATGTTGCCTACAGCGGCATTGATTGGACAACTGATGTATTACTTGAGCAAATAAAAACGCTATAAAAAAAGCCGCTTGTTATAACAAGCGGCTTAACTTTCTAACTAGGGTTTAGTTTAAAATGTGTAACGGGCACCCACTGAGTAACGTGGACCGTACTGATTAGCAAATAAAAATTGCTCTTCGTAACGTCCGTAACCTTCTTCGGTTGCATTATTTAAGTTTATGCCATCAAAAAATACAGTTACGTTTTCGTTTACATCGTAGTTAACGCTCATATCCCATTGGCCGTAGGCTTTAGCATATTGCGGTGGCGCGTCGGCTGAGCCTTGTGCTTGGCCTACACCAATTAGGTACGAGTCGCGCCATGCATAAGTGATTTTAACCGATAGGCCGTCTTTTTCGTAAAAGCCTTGGAAGTTAGCAGAGTCACTTAAGCCTGTAAGCGGTGCTTGTTGATCAAGGCTTTCGCTATCAAATTCAACATCGCCATCTACAAACGTTGCGTTAACACCTACGCCAAAACCGGTTTCGCCAATTAAGTGCTGTAAAGCCACTTCAAAACCATCTACCGATTTGCTGTCGGTGTTTTGTGGCTGGCTTATGTTCCATACCATAAGTGGGTCATCGCTATTTGGCTCAATGACGCCATTCGCATTGCCGTAACCATTGCTAATCATTTGTGCAAAAATAGCGTCGGTAGTTGCTTGCTCACCACGTGATTCAATATCGCTTACGGCTTGTAAGTAACGTGGGCCATTTAAAATGTCGTATAGGCCATCAATCGTGGTTTGCGTAATAGTTGTTTGAATAAAGTTATCTACGTCTTTTTTAAAGTAACCAACAGAGGCATAGCTACCTTCTGCGTAGTAATACTCTAATGATAAATCGAGGTTTGTTGATTCAAACGGCAGTAAGTTTGTATTACCTTGGCTACCCGTACGCGAACCAGGTTTTGGGCTACCAGTTAAGCTGCGGCCACCGGCTAAATCACCCAGTGGTGCACGCGACATAGTTTTACCCCATGAAACACGGGCTACTACGTCTTCAGTTAAATCAACACTTACATCGATTGACGGCAGTAAAACATCGTAATCACCTTGTTGCTCTAAGAAGTTATCATCGCCGCCAGCAGCGTATTGCATGATCCACTCTGAGGCGCTGATCCAGTTAACTTGCTCTTCAACACGTTGGCGTACAGTGCTGGTTACGTCTGTTTGCTCGTAGCGTAGACCTGCATTTACTTTTACGTAGTAGTCACTTACATCAAACTCCCAGCTTGATTGAATGTAAAAGCTATTAGTGATTTCTTCTACGTAGCTTTCGCTGTCAATGCCATCCATATAGGCATTGGCCGCATATGCATCGCCACCTGTAACATCTGCTGTTAAGTATGCAATTTGGCGTGCTACGGCTTCGTCAAAATCGTAGGTGTAGTAGTAACCTGGTTGTAAATCGCTGCCACCACCATCAAACTGATCTAAAAGGCCCGACGTATCGTGGCGAGTAAACATGCTATCTGGGAATATTTCTGTGTACGATGGGTTAAAACCAGGGCCGCCCACTAAGCCACTCCATGCAGTGTAACCGCCGGTGTTTTGTTCAGTGCGTGATGCGCCAAATTTAACTTTAACTAGGCCAATATCATAGCTTTCGTTGTACCACGTAGTATGTAGTTGTAACTGTTCAATGTTAGATTCACCTGGCGAGTGCGTAAATTGGCTAAAGTTAGAATCAATTTCACCTGGCGTTAATTCGCTTGTGCCATTTAACCAGTTAACTTGTGCACTTGGAATTTCGCCTGTGCGGTAATCGTAAATTTTATTAGCGAGCTGATCTGAGCCCAAAATCACTTGGCCTGTACTGCCTAGCCCGTCATCGGCGCCGTTGTCGGTTTCGTTTTTAGAGTCGTGATAATCAAGCTCAATGTGCCATATGTCGTTTATTTCCCAATCTAGGTTTAAACCAATAGAGCGGGCTTTTACTTCTGTAGTGCCTTTGTTGGCTGTAAACGAGGCATCGTTACCGCTAATATCGGCATAAACGGCTGTGCCATTTTCATCAAGCTCGTAGCCATTAATATTGCTACCAAAGTCGTTCCAAATACCCCAGCCAATACTTTCAGAACCGGTTACAGCTTTACTTGCTGTGTAATCAAGTGTGGCTACAAAGCCATCAACCGGTTCATATTGAAAAGTTACTTGGCCATTAGTACGTTCACGTTCTACATCTTCAATAGAGTAGTTCATGTCTTTAGGGAAGTAGTAGTTACCTGTTGGGTCTGTACGGTTATCAACTACATTACTGCTATCTAATTCAGGCAGGTCTACATTGGCTTGCCAACCTTGAATATTGGCACTTTGTTTTTGAAAGTCACGCTCTTGATGCGAAAACGAGAAACCAAAACCAAATCTGTCATCTGCAAATGTATTGCTATAAACAGCCGAAAGCTCAGGAGTTACATCATCGCCGGCTTCGTTAGACGAGTCGTGATTTGCTTTAATAGTTGCTGAAAAATTTTGACCCGGCTTTTGAAAAGGGCGTGCAGTAGAAATGTTTACCGTAGCACCCAAGCCACCGCTTGGTACATCGGCGCGGGCTGTTTTAAATACTTCTAGCGCGCTTACACCTTCAGAGGCAATGTTTTCAAGGTTGTACGAGCGTGTATAACCTGTGCCTGGCATTTGGCGGCCGTTTAGCGTAATTAAGTTAAACTCTGGGCCAAAACCACGTACTGTAATTTGGCTACCTTCACCGTTCGCACGACTTACCGATACACCGGTAATACGTTGTAGTGATTCTGCTAAGTTTGTGTCTGGAAATTTACCCATTTCTTCAGCTGAAATGGCATCTACCACGCCAGATGAGTCGCGTTTCATATCCATAGAACGAATAAGTGAACCACGAATACCTTTTACTTCAATAACTTCTACATCAGGAGATGCTGCTGTGTCTGCTTCGGCGGCAATAGCCGTATTTAACGTGCTCGCAGCAATGATAAGAGACACAGAAGCCGCAAGTTGGCTCTTTTTAAAATTGAATGTGTTCATAATAGCTCTGCTTTATAAAATGTTGTTGTGTAGTAATAGGCGCTAGGCGCCTATTAATGTGTGTATTTATGGATTCGCAATTATTACGTTATCTATGCGGTAAAGTGCACCGTCGCCCATATCCCAGCTAGGAAAAACCATGATTACGTTTAATGCGCTAATATCTAAGCCTGCATCAAATAACTGCTGAATAGGGAAGGTGTATGTTTGCCACTCGCCTGTAACAGGTGTTTGCCCTTCAACACTTTGATCTAATGCCAGTTCTACTGCACTTGATGCGCCAATTGATTCAATTTTAAATAACCACTGTGCATCCACGTTTGATGGTGCAGAGACTACTTTCATATCATACTGTACAACACCATTTTCTAATAAGGCAGAGGCGTCAAACGATACGTCTTCATCGGCTAAAAAGCCCATTACAGTTGGGGTAGCCCCAATGCTAAATTGAGCCACTGCGCCGTGCTGATCATCGTCGGTTTCTGTAGTCGGTGTAGATCCAGCGCAACAATCCCATATGCTCCACTGATCGGCGACTGTATCTGTAAATACGTTAAGCTCACCTGAGGCAACTGGTGCTGCATTAGGGTTGTAAATTTTAACGTTATCTACACGGTAAACCGCACCTTCACCTGCGGCCCATGCCGGAAATATCATAAGTACGTCAATAGTGCTTACATCAAGGCCCGCCCCAGCGAGATCTGATAACTTAAAGGTATATGTTTGCCACTCGCCAGTGACAGGTGCTGCGCCTTCTACACTTGCTGTTAGCTCAAGCTCTACTGCAGAGTCGCCACCATTTGATTCAACTTTAAATAACCAAGGTGTAGCAGGGTCGCTAGGGGTAGACGTTACTTTTAAGTCAAATTGAATAACGCCTTCATCTAAAATGCTGCTTGCATCAAACGACTCACCAGCACCACCTACTTCAGTGCGGCTGTTAAAACCCATAACAGTAGGCTCTGCACCAATGGTAAACTCGGCAGTTAAACCGTGTTCTTCATCGTCCATTGCCTCAACAGGTGTTGAGCCGCCGCAACAATCCCACATTGGCCATGCTAGGTTTTGCTCATCTTCAAAAATAGTTAGCTCTGGTGATGCGCCTATATTGTCTTGTGTAATTTCAACATCATCAATTAAAAAGGTTGCACCTTCGCCCGTGCCCCACTCAGGAAATACCATTAGTACATCAATAGCACTAATATCAAGGCCCGCGGCATCTAGGTCAGAAAGTAAAAATGTGTATGTTTGCCATTGGCCTACAACAGGTGCTTGGCCTTCAATACTATTTGAAAGCGGCATATCTGCATCTGATGAGGCTTCTGTACTTTCAAGTTTTACAAACCATGTTGTATCAGGCACGCTTGGTGCGCTTGTTACTTTCATTTTAAAGCGTACGTAGCCTTCTTCTAACATTGGGGATGCATCAAATGGTGTTGCAGCACCATTTTCTTCAGTAATAAACGCATCGCGGCTAATAAAACCAACTACTGTAGGCTCGCTGCCTATTGTAAATTCAACTACGTCACCTTGCTCTTCATCGTTCACTACAGCAGGTGTTGAGCCACCACAACAATCCCATGCTGGCCAGTTAGGGTTAAAGCTATCGCCAAAAATAGTTAATGGGGTCGCAATACCGGTAGATGGTGCACTTGGAATAGGGGCATCGCCTTCAAGTAGGGCATCGTCTAGGCTATCGTAACCTGGGCGAATAGTTTCACAGCCTTTGCCAGTATCTGGGTTAGATGCACATTGATAAACACGTACGTAGTCAACTGCAAACGTTTGGCCGTTTGCAAATGCGTTGGCATCTACGCCTAACTCATTTACGTTTTCAGGCCAGTCGCCGCCTACGGCTAAGTTTAAAAGTAGGTGGAAGTCTTTATCGTAAGGTGCGCTATCCCAATGGGTTTCAAACTCGCCAGAACCTTGTTCAAAATACTCTGCAAACCAACCTCGGTGAGTAAGGCCTACTGCATCGCCATTGGCATTAGTACGTACTTCTGATTGACGCTGCGTTGCGTATAGGTAGCCATCAACGTACCAGCGAATTTCACCTTCTTGCCATTCAATAGCGTAGGTATGAAAGTCATCAGCAGGGTTAGTATCTTCAGGGAATTTGTATTCTTTACCTGTGTAGCTGTTATCTGGCCATGCGCGGCCATAGTGCAGAGTGCCATGAATGCTTGACTCAATACCGCCGTCTTCATCTGCGGTTTTAAGGTTTACAGACTCTAAAACATCAATTTCGCCTGAGCGCGGCCATGTGCCGTATTCTTCATCGGTTGGTAGCATCCAAAATGCTGGCCAACTGCCTTGACCCGAAGGTAGCTTTGCACGTACTTCAAAGCGGCCATAAGTAAAGTCAGCATTGTAACGGGTATTTAACCGCGCAGAAGTGTATGGCTTTTCAGCACCTTCTGTCGCTGGTAGGGCAACAATGTTTAGCACACCGTCGGCAATAAAAGCATTTTGTTCGCTGTCGGTGTAACATTGTTTTTCGTTGTTACCACCGCCGTCGCAGTTTAGTTCAAAGTTCCATTTATTAGTATCAATGGCAGAGCCGTCAAATTCGTCGCTCCACACCATTTGCCAATCTGAAACTGGCTCAGAGGCATCTACATTTTCAAAATTTGATTTAGTGGCAGAATCGCCACCACAGCCAGCTAACGTTGCTAAAGAGATAGCGGCAAATAAGCGTGTAATGTGCGTTGTTTCAATGTTCATAACTGAACCCCGGTTTCAACAGATTATTGTCAGGTTAATTGTTTTTAGAGCTATATTTTTGTGTTGTAAGCGCTTACATTTTAACATGTGTTTTGTAAGCGCTTACAAATGATATTGTGGAGCGTGTAAATGGTCAACATATTTGTTTACTTATTTACATTAAATTTACGGTATGACCAGTTTACCAATTAAACTTTTTAGCATAATTTATATATAAATTAAGTAATTACGAAACGCTACTTGTTGCATTTTAGCGCTTTAAATTGATTTTTTAAGTTAAATCCAAGATATAAAATGACGTGATAAAGTGGTGTTTAATTGGGTACATTTATAAGATTAAATGCACTGCAAACATCAACTTACTCTAATTTAATGTAAGCAAGTTGATATTATTTAAGTGAAAGCTACTTATTTTTAAAGGGCATTATTAGTAAACCCCAAAGTGAGGCATTTTGCTTTTGGCTTGGGTATTCTTTTAAGCCTATATCTATGTCGTTATCGGCTTTTTGTGCTTCATTTTTGTAGCTACCAAACAGTTTGTCCCACCATATAACGCTAAATCCATAGTTTGAATTGGTTTCGCTCACGCGTTGACTATGGTGAATACGATGCAGTATTTGAGTCATTAAAATTAATCGAAGTGGTTTTTCGATTGCTTGTGGCAAGCGTATATTTGCATGATTAAATAATGCTAAACCATTAAGTGCTATTTCAAATATTAATACTGCAATAGCGGGTACACCTAAAGCGGTAACGGCAATCAATTTTATAAGTATGCTTAGTACAATTTCGATAGGATGAAAACGCAAACCTGTGCTGGTATCTACATGCGCATCGGCGTGGTGTACGCGGTGTAAGCGCCATAAAATAGGCACGTTATGAAATAACCTATGCTGCCAATAAATAAGTATATCAAGCAGTAGCATACTTAGAATAATAGCAACAATACTTGGTGTGGCTATTTGATTAAATAAACCAATGCCGTGCTCTTGGTTATAAAGCGCTACGGCGGTTAAGCCTATGGGTACACTTAAGCGGGCAATTAGTGATGAAGCAAACACGAGTCCAAAATTAGCAAACCATCGGGTGTTACTTTTTATAGGCGATTTACGTGCGGGCATTCGTGATTCTAGCAGCATCATAATAACCAAAATGCTAAAAAAGAACCCTAAACGCCACCAAATTTCATTACTCATTGGCTTGTGTAACCTCATCAGCTTCTTGGAGTTTTAACGTGTTATAACCACCATGTATACGTGTAAAAATAGTAATAGCGCACGCAGTGGCAAAAATACTCGCCATTATGGCAAAGTGCTGCGGCCAAATACAAAAGGCAATAAACAGCGCTATGGTTTCTGTGCCTTCGGTTAAGCCATTTAAATAGTAAAAACTTTTGTATTTAAACTGAGGTTTTTCGAGCTTAAATTTTTCGGCGGCTATGGCAAAGGCTAAAAAGCTTGAGCCTGTGCCTATAAAAGTGGCCAGTAATATGCTACCTGCAATGGCGTTTTGCTCGGGGTTTGCCAAAATAAAGCCAAGCGGAATTGCCGCGTAAAATAAAAAGTCGAGGGTAATATCTAAAAACCCGCCAGCGCTTGAACTTAAATTTGCATGGCGTGCCAATGCGCCATCTAGCCCATCTAAAATACGATTTAATACAATAGCCGTTAACGCTGCGTACCACATTTCAAACGCAATTAATGGCACAGCTAATAGCCCTATTAAAAAACCGACCACAGTGAGTTGATCGGGCGTTATACCGCGCTTGTGCATTAACGCTACAACCGGAGTTAACAGTGGCTTTATTACCGGGGTGATGTATTTGTCTAACATGCTTGTGCCTTGTACTTTTTGTGTGTTTATTTATTTGGCTAAATTTAAGGTGATCAGTTTGCCGTTTGCGGCCTCTGCATCGCTATGATCGTGGGTTACCATAATAGCGGGCAGTTTATGCTCACGTATTTGGCTAAATACCAGCTCGCGGGTATCTACTCTTAATTGGGTATCGAGCTTGCTAAATGGCTCATCAAGTAAAATAGCTTTTGGCTCGCTTAATAGCATACGCAGTAAAGCAACGCGTGCTTGTTGCCCACCAGAGAGATTGTCGGGGTGGCGATCAGCCATGCCTTTTAATCCCACTTGTTCAAGCGCGTGCTCTATTTTTTCAAGGCGCTGTTTTTTATTGCCTTTAGGCATAGCAAAAGCAATGTTACCGCTTACCGATAAATGCGAAAATAATAACGCATCTTGATAAAGCACACCTATGTGGCGTAAATGAGCAGGCAAGTTATTAATATTTTCACCGTTAAGCCACACTTCGCCACTTGCGTTAAAGCCGTTGGGTAATGTGCCGGTAAGCCAATTTAATAAACTTGATTTACCACTGCCTGATGGCCCCATAATAGTAAGTATTTCGCCGCCTTTTACCTGCTCGTTTAAGCTTAGTAATTGCTCGTGTTGACGATAAAGCTCACAATTTTTAATCTCTAAAGATGACTGCATTAAAAACCTTTTAATTTATGGGTTAGCGATGCGCGCTTTTAAAAAAGTACTTAGGTAAAACCCACGCGAGTATAAAGCCAATTAGTGGCAATGCCATTTGCATAATGGCATACACAGCACTGGTGCGCCTACTTGCGCCATTAGCAAGGGTAACCGCTTCGGTTGTTATGGTTGCTATTCGCCCGCCACCGGCTAAAAGTGTAGGTAAATATTGGCCAAAACTAATAGCCAAACCAAGTGCGGCCGCAATTAAAATAGGGGCAAATAACTGGGGTAATTTTACGTGTAAAAACACTTTGCAGGGTGTTGCGCCAAGGCTTGCTGCTACATGAGCAAAGCGAGGGTCTAATCGCCTATAGCTGCTCGCAAGTGATAAAAACACATACGGTAGTACAAACAATAAATGGGTAAATACCACATTAAAAAACGCGGCCTGATTATTTACTAGTTGTTGCAGCCACACTAGGCCAAATAAAAACGCAATACTTGGTACAAGCAGCGGTAAATAAATAATTAAGCTGGTAAAGCGCGACATGGGTTTTGCACTTAACTGCTCTGACTCTAAGCACAAAAGCGTAATTATAATGGCAAATAAAGTAGTAACTAGCCCTATAGCAAGGGTATTAAAAAGAGGGCTTTGCATTTGCATTAGCGCACTTTTAAAGTGAAGTAGCGTGAGCTGATCGGGCAGTGCCGCCGGAAAACGCCAAAATCCGGCAACCGACCACATAATTAAGCCAATTAATGAAAGCAAAATAAAGCCAATTACAAATACTGTTAATACGGTCGTTATTTTTTGCCAATAAACACCGCCATATTCTCGCTCGCCATTGGTGAGTAAATCACTAAATAATGCTTTTATGGTTTTTTCGCCGCCAAGCCAAAGAGCTAGTAAACCACCAGTAAGTACAAGCTGCAATAATGCCCCTGCAGAGGCTTTAATACGCAGGTTTAAATCTACATCGTTAAACCAGTGCATAATAGCGACAGCTAAGGTAGGTGGTGTATTTGGCCCCAGAATAAGTGGCATTTCTACACTTGCGCTGGCATAAGCCAATACGGCTAAAATGGGTAGGCGCAGTAATGGGTAAAGGCTTGGCAGTATCACTTTAAAAAAAGCAGTCATAGGGCAGTAGCCTAAATTAAGCGCTACTTTATGTTGTTGGCGCAGCTTTTTGCCAAGCTCAGGTTGGGCAAGCACACCTAGCGCCATTAACAGTAAAAAAGGCAGCTCTTTAAGCGTTAAGCCTAAAATTATACTAATACCAAACGAGTCATGCGGAAACATGCCGTTAGGCGCAAGTTCCCACCCACTAAACCAAGGCGATACTAAACGCGAGATCATACCCGAAGGAGCAATTAAAAAACCAACCGCAATAGCCGCTGCTGCGTGGGGTATTACAAGTATTGGACTCAGTAAACGTTGAATACGGTTAAGCCAAGGGCTATTAAAAAATGCCGCTAAAATCATTAACGTAATTATAAAGGCAAATAAGGTACTTATTAATCCGGTGCCAACACTTAGCATAACCATTTGTGTTAGGCCGGGTGTTTGCATAAGCATAGTAAAGCCATGTAGGCCAAGTGTTGTATGCTCAAGTACTGGTGCATAGCCAAAAGCGGGTAATAGCACGCTAATTAGGCCGCCTATTACCGGCAAAATTAGCAATGCGAGTAAAAAGCGTGGACTTAATTTAACTAATTTACTAAACATATCGGCGCTTTTATGTGGTTTAAGCGTTGGGCTCGCTGCTAACTTATTTGAAACAACACTCATTGGCTTACTCCAAAACGTGTTTGCCAACCTTGCATAATAGCGTTTACCCAGCTTGGGTGTGGCTCACTTAGCGTGCGTTTAATACTATTTAAAGGCAGTGCGCTTGGATGTGGTTGCGTTGTTTTAAATAAGGCTTGTTGCTGTGGTGTTAGTGTTAACTGAATAAGTACGCTTTTATCGCCCCATATAGGCGCTTTTTGTTTTTGAGCTTGCGCCTCTGGGCTTAATAAAAAATTAGCCACTAACTGCGCACTTTGCTGGTGGCTTGCGTTATAAGGTATGGCTACAAAGTGGGTGTTACTTAAACTGCCATCTTGCATTGCATAACTGCGAATACTTTTTGGTAAATCATAACGTTTAACGGCGGCGGGTACTTCGGGCGCTGAAAACGTAAACGCTATGCTTAGCTCTGTGTCGTCTACTAAGCGGCGCATTTGTGCACCACTTTGCATAAAATGGCTGCCATCGCGCCAAAGTGTTGGGTGCAGTTTATTTAAAAAATCCCATAATGGGTTTAATACTTGAGCTGTGTTTTGTGCTGTAGCAGGCTGATTTAACTCTGCTTTAAGTGTTTCATCACTTTGTTGATGTAGCATAACAAGCGCGTATTTTAAAAAGCTCATTCCTAAAAAGTCAGGTGGCTTTGGGTAACTAAAGCGCCCCGGGTTTTGTGCGCTCCAGCTAAGTAATTGGTTTAGGGTTGTGGGTAGTGTGTTATTTGCAGTGCCGTCAATTGCTAAACTGTCGTAATAAAAGGTGAGCGATGCTTGGCCCCAAGGTGCTTCCATTCCATTAGTGGGTATTCCAAAATCAAAATTAACAGCGGGGTTATTACTAGGGTCGGTGTAGCTAAAATTAGGCAGCTTATTAGCCCATTGTTTAAGTAATAATGAGTGCTCGCTCATGGTGGCAAAGTTAGCACCATTTATCCAAATTAAATCTACGCTGCCTTTGTCGTTATTGTTTGCTGATTTTTCGGCTAGTACCCGGCTTACTGCTTCGCTGGTATCACTTAGCTTTACATGTACTAAGTTAATGTTGTATTTGGCTTTTACTTGCTGTGCAGCCCATTGAATATACGCATTTATTTGCGCATCGCCGCCCCACGCATAAAAATATACGCTTTGGTCTTTGCCTAAGCTTTCAACTTGCTGCCAACGGCTTTGTAATTGTGTACTTGCTAGGCTTTTAAAGCTAATAACAAGGCAAATGCAAAACGCGACACAGCAAAAGCTGTATCGCGATAATGTTTGCCAAAATTTATTGGCGAGCATTTAAATCCCAGTTGTAGTCTAAAAACTTAACTTTCATGTCGTTATTTTTAAGCGCTTTTTGCTGAGCGGGTATCAGTTTTAGTGCTTTAGGGTATTGCATAAAAAACTGCTGCAGCGTATTTGCACCTTTAAAGCCTTGTTCAAAATCATCGGCGTACCACTTAAATATTGAAGACACACTTAGCGTGTTATCTTGCGCTATATTACGGGTCATGTCTGATAAAAAACGCACCGTTTGCTCTTGCAATTGGCTTTCTAAATCAGTGGCTGTGTAGGCTTCTTCACGTAGTGCTGGGCAGCCAATACTTGCGCAATTTACAGCAAAGTGAATTCGTGGGTCGTTGTATTTACCACTGCCACGTATTAAACCATGCTCTATATTATCAAGACTGCGAGTTTTACCAAGTAATGGCACAAATTCTTTGCTCCATGGTGAGCTAAAAAAACTGCCTAAATCTTTAATTGACTTAAGATCTGGGTATTTTGTTAATATAAGCTCAACAGTAAAGGCGTTATATGCGTTAATTAAAAACGCCAGCTGCTTAGGTTTTTCCCATGTATCAAACTCATTTTGCGTAACAGCCGATAGCGAATCTAAATAGGTTTTAAGCTCGCTGTGCTTAGCTTTTATTGCTGCGTAATCAACCTCTGTGCTGTGGCTATGATTAATAGCTACAACATGGTTGTTTAATAATGTATTCCAGCTGTCATGCATGTTTTGAGCGTTGCTTGCAAACGATGTTGCAAGCAAAGCAGACCCTAACAATAGCGCTTTTAAAGGTGTTTTAAACATATTAGCCTCTGCGCCATGTGTGGTATTTTTCAAGCATGTTAAGTACTTTCTCAGGTGCATGAGCGCGTTTCCACTCGCCTGCTGCGTACTTGTTACCTTCAGCCCAAGTAGGGTAGCTGTGAATAGTGCCTAGTATTTTGTTAAGGCCTAAACCGTGTTTCATTGCCAGTACAAACTCAGCTATTAAATCGCCAGCGTGCTCAGATACCACAGTAACACCGAGTATTTTGTCTTTGCCTTTTGGTGTAATTACTTTAATAAAGCCTTTGGTGGCGCTGTCGGTAATGGCGCGGTCTAGCTCTTCAAATTCAAAGCGAGTGATTTCATAGTCTATGCCTTTATCAATAGCGTCTTGCTCGTTTAAGCCAACACGTGCTACTTCTGGGTCAATAAATGTAGTCCACGGGATTACACGGTAATCTACTTTAAACTTTTTAAGATTACCAAATAAGCCATTTACTGCTGCGTACCAGCCCTGATGAGCGGCTACGTGCGTAAACTGATACGGACCTACAATATCGCCCGCGGCAAAAATGTTAGGGTAAAGCGTTTCAAGGTATTCGTTAGTTACTACAGTACGGTTTGTTTCTATGCCGAGTTCTTCAAGGCCGTAACCTTTAAGGCGAGCGCTTCGGCCCACAGCACATAGTAGCTCATCGTATTCAATATCGATTTCGGTATCATTATGTTTTACCACAATGAACTTTTTGCCATCGCGCTCTTCACAGCGCAGTGCTTGATGCGAGGTTAAAATGTTTACGCCGCTCTCAGTAAGCGCTTCGTGAGCAAAGGTAGACACTTCTAGGTCTTCTTTGATCATAATGCGTTCAGCCATTTCAATTTGCGTAACATTTGAGCCTAAGCGTGCAAAGCTTTGTGCAAGTTCACTACCAATTGGACCACCGCCAAGTACAACAAGCTTTTTAGGGGCTTCTTCAAGCTCAGCAAATTTAGTCCATAATGTATCGCTTGTTACATAGCCTGTTTCTTCAATACCAGGTAATGGCGGTACAAATGGGCGTGCGCCAGTGGCAATAACAATAGTACGGGCGGTTAATGTTTGTGTGCCGCCATCGTTAAGCTTAATTTCTACAGTCCACGGGTCTAATAATTTACCGTAGCCTTTGACAACATCTACGCCTAGGTTTGTGTAGCGCTCAACGCTGTCGTGCGGGGCTACGTCGGCAATTACTTGGTGTACTCGTGCCATTACTTTTTTAAACGAAAACTGCGGTGTCGCGTTTTCAAGGCCGTAGTGTTCACCGTGGCGAATTTGCTCGGCAATTTTAGCGCTTTTGATAACTGCTTTACTTGGCACACACCCATAGTTTAAACAATCGCCGCCCATTTCACCGGCTTCAATTAGGGTTACTTTGGCTTTAACTGCCGCTGCAATGTAGCTTGTTACTAAGCCGCCAGCACCTGCGCCAATAACAATCATGTTGCGGTCGAACTTTTTAGGTTTAGTGTAATTTTTGTATACGCGACGTTTTTTAAACATGTTTAAAGTTCCTTTAGCAATGAATGGGAACACACCCAATAAAGCGAACGATAAAATAAGATCGAGCGATAAGATGCCTGATAAGCTTTCAATTTGAGCCAGTTGCGTACCCGCGTTTACAAATACAAATGTACCCGCCAGCATGCCTACTTGGCTTACCCAGTAAAAGGTCCATGCTTTAATTGCGGTAACACCCATTAATAAGTTAATTAAAAAAAATGGAAATACTGGTACTAATCTAAGCGTAAATAAGTAAAAGCCACCTTCTTTTTCAACGCCTGCGTCAATAGCGTCTAAACGCTCAGGAAAGCGCTGTTTAATTGTATCGCGCAGTAAGTAACGCGATACTAAAAAAGCAAGCGTAGCACCCACAGTAGAGGCAAAAGAGGCTACAAGTAAGCCTTCAACTAAGCCAAATAAAGCACCTGCGGCCAGTGTTAATATTGCCGCGCCCGGTAACGAAAGAGCCGTTACTACTACGTACAGTAAAAAGAAGCCACCAAAAACCAACAATGGTGATTGCTCTTTATATTGGCTAAATTGATCCATCGATCCTTTTAAGCCTTCAAGCGTAAGTAACTGGTGTAAATTAAAGTGAAAGAACAAGCCTATAGCCGCTGCTGCAATCAATACCAAAAATAGTTTTTTAATCATGTTCTCTCTCAAACCGCTCTTAAAAATTATGGGTTAGTGTTAATTTTGCGTTTATTGGCAATTCAGGAAATGCCAATGTTGCGCCAAAGTAACCACCTTCAAATACTGGGCGCCAGTTTTTTTGATTTGTGACGTTGTTTACATCTAATCGCAACTTAGTACTAGGCGTAAAAGCGTAGCTAGTATTAACGTTTAGCGTGTATTGATCACGAATTTTAACTGTTGCTAAAAAGTCTAATGGGTAACTCTTTGTATATAGACCTGAAAAACCCGTTTGCCATTTCGAATTAATTGAATAATTTCCATTAAAACTGAACGACTGCTCAGGAATGCCTTGTACACGGGTGTTTGAAGGTGCAAACGCGGTAAAACTTGGCGCGCCAACGCCCGTACCAGCAATAATATCTGGGCGCGAATTATCAAACGCATCGATTACTTGAGCAGAATCTTGGCTGCTTGCAGAGTTGTCGTAGCGAGCATCAATATAGCTGTAGCCAGCACTTAGCCAATAAGGGTAAGCATCGTAAAATACTTGGCTTTCAAAACCTGTGGTACGAATACCTGTATTGCTGCCATCGCGATTACGTAAACTACGGCGCTGGCTAAATACAGCGCCATCAGCGTACCAGTCGCTGTCGGTTGGGGCGTACTTTAAGCCAAACTCGATTAACGTGTTTTCGGTTGCAAAGTTTTGTGCGCTAATCGTGTTATCGCCGCCAAGTGATGTACCGCCAGCCATACTGTTTGATGTTGCTTCGTTATAACTTGCTGCACCATAGGTGGTGTAGTCGGCATTTAATTTGTAATTAAAGCTAACTTGGCCAGAATGCAGTATTTCGTTAATGCTGTCGCTTGCGGCAACTTGACCTTGTGGTGCAATAGGGTCGTTTGCTTCTACATCGTAAAAGTCAACGCGGTAACCCACACTAGTATGAAGTTTATCGCCCCAATCTGAGTCTTGCTGAATAGCAAACCCTGTTTGCCATGAGCGTGAGTCGGTGGTATCTGATAGGTTAAAGTCGCCGCTGCCATCGTTATCTAAATCGTATTGGCCACCAGGCGATACAAATACACCTGGGCTTAGCTCTACTAAACGTGCTTTTTGTGCATCGGTTAAAGGAATGCGGCGGTTTGAAAGTGGGCCAGTTAAATCAATTGGTAAATCGGCCTCGGTAGTAAATTGGCTGTAGCCAAGTACTTTATTGTAGCGTACGTCAAAAGCAAAAATTGTTTGCTGGTCGCTATTCCAACGGTAGGTAAGCTCCGTTCGGTTTTGGGCGGTATCTGCGCCGTCTATAATTTCTACAAAGCTGTTTTGTGCTATTTCTTCACGCTGTAAATGTTGAAAATACGTAATGTTTTTAAGTGAGGCATTAGCACTTAGCTCGCGCTTATAAATGCTGTGAATTAAATAAGTGGTTGCTTCGTTTTGGTTATCAGGGTCGGTAAGTACGGTGCTGCGATCTATTTTTACTTGCCCAGTAGGCGATACAATAGAACCCGCTGCTGGTACGGTACTGCCATTTTCTTGCACGCCTTGGCCGGTAATATAAAGGCCATCATCAATTAAGGCTTGGGTAGGGCGGTTAATACCGGCGTTATCGGTAAATTCAACTTGGTATAGCTCAAAGTTAATATCCCAACTGCTTTTGTCGTCTGGCAAAATTCTAAGGGCAGCAAATAAGCTGTCGCTTTTAGTGCCTGAGTAATCGTAGTAACTGCCTTCATCAAGGTGCTCGTAACTTACTCTAAGGCCAACTTTATCTTTTATAATTGGGGCTGTGTAATCCACTTGTGCACTGTATTGATCCCATCGCCCCGCTGAGAGCTTAACTTTACCTTTACTTTCATCTGTAGAAGCAGTCTTTGAGTGTAAATTTACAAAACCACCGTTACGTTGGCTTGAACCAAATAAAACAGGTGGTGCACCTTTTACTACATCTATTTGTTCTATAGAGTTGAACGATAACGGCACACCAAAGCCATTATTACCCGCTTGACGACGTGTACCATCTTGAAAAAGCTCACCCAGTTGGCCACGAATAGTAGGTAAACTGGGCGCACCAAAGCCACTTGCAGAGTATGTGTTTGGGCTAACTGCAAGTACGTCTTGTAGGGTAGTGATGTTGAGTTGTTCTATTAACTCGCTTGAAATAGGCGTTACTGAGCGTGCAATATCTTGCAATGCCAAATTATCCCCGAAAGGGCCGTCTACAGTGGCATCTTTTACAGATAAACCTTGAGATTTAAGAACTTGGCCAGCCACTTCAATGTGTTCAATTGCGCTTTTAGTTGTTGCTTTTGATTCTTCAGCTGCAAATGCTATTAATGGTGTATTTAATATAGTGGCTAGGGATAGTGCTAAATATGCGTGTTTCAAACGTTTTCTCTCTACGGTTAAAATGTTGTTGGCGATAAAGACCGAAGGCTATAAAAATAACTTTCAATAAAATTGCGCTTCTTTTTGTTTTTTAGAACATAAGCCCAAACAATTATTTAAAAGTAGTACTTAAGTACCTTTAATTTATTGTTTCTGTAAATGGCTGCTTTTTATCATTTTTTTAAGCATAGTATACTTCTATAAAGCATGTACGATATGGCCTAACATTTATAAATAAATGCTCAAACGTACCGTTAATAAAAATAATTACTGTTTTTTGAAATAAAAATTAACTTATACGGTCTAGCTTACCTTAACGTTTATTAATATTTTTTTAGGGAATTTTTATGACAGGTTCAATCAGTTCTGATGTGCAAAATCGTTTGCAGTGGTCACTTTTATCTCTGCGTGTAGGTGTGTTTATTGTAATGGTTATGTGGACATTCGATAAGTTTGTTAACCCTGGACATAGCGCACGTATTTTTGAGCATTTTTATGGGATTAGTGGCTCTACAGATATTGTGGCTTACATTATTGGCGCGGTGCAGCTAGTACTTGTTTTAGCTTTTTTAGCAGGTATTAAAAAACGTATTACTTACGGTATTATTTTTGTAATGCACGGCCTATCAACGCTTTCATCTTACAATCAGTACATTGATGGATTTAATAACTTATTATTTTTTACTGCGTGGCCAATGTGGGCAGCATGTTTTGCGCTTTATCTATTACGTGACCAAGACGTAAAATTTACTGTTAAATAATATTTATTTAAAGCAAAAAAATGGTTATAAGCCATAAGGCTTATAACCAATAAGTACACAAGGGAGTGTATGGAAGTCGGTTATTAACAACTAATGCATAGCATCGTTGTACTGCTCAGCAAGGCTCTCTTTTTGCCCTTCAGTCAAAGCCTTACCCGCTAATTGAAATACTTCATGTTCTTCTTCGCTTAAATGGTGATGTACTAAATGGTGCAGTTTTTTAGCCGCAACTAACCAAGCAGACGAGCTCATTTCGGTATCTTCAAGTTGTTCAATTAATTCATCAATTTCATGGTGCTCTGCAACGCTGTGGCGTGCTTTTTCGTGCGTTAGATCATCAAACATAAGTGGGTTATAAAAATAACGCTCTTCAAATTTTGCGTGATCTTCCAACTCTGTTTTAAGCTCGTCCATTAGCTTGTGGCGCTCAGTTGTATCGCCGTGCGTTTGAATAAGTGCATCTACCAATTTACGTTGTTTATCGTGATCGTGACGTAGCGCTTCAAATATATTCATAACTAATCCTTTACTTGCTCTTTAATTGCTTACATATGTTGAAGCAAGCTAAATGCCACTTATTAACTTATTGAATTTAATCGACTTATGTTTTTTGTTTGCTCGTGGGAGTATGCGGCTTGTAAGTTTTACAAGCACGCTTATGCAATATTTTCAGGCTTCAGCCCTACAGAACCTTACAAATATTTACTGGTGGTGTTTTTTATTGCAGTGATAAAGTAATAATATTATTTAGGTACAATTTAAAAACATTACCCTATTGACGCTTTAGTGTAAGGGACACAGCTTAAGGATGAACACAAAAAGCCCAATAATCACGTTACTACTTTGCGCATTATTAAGTGCATGTAGTACAGCGCCGCATTATGGAAGTAGTTTATGCAGGGAAGAAGCTGAAATGACTGAGCTAAATGGCACTCAAACAAGCTCAGAGGTTTACAATGAATGTATAAGTACTCAATTAAAAAAAGATGCTAAAGAGGATGCTTTTTTTGATGAAGTAGGTTTGTTTTTTATCGAGCTACTTATTTTGATAGCCGATTAAATAAGTAACTTTGTAGCTATAATCTAAGGCAAAAGGGTGCTTAAAATAGGATTGATTATGAAAGCGTTTTTAATTGCGATCTCACTGTGTATATTTTTAGCTGGCTGTGCAGCAAAGCCTTATGCGGGCTCTGCAAAGTGTATGGAGCAAGCTGATATTGCTTACGAAACACAAACACATAAAAATGAATCATTTAATAATGAATGCAAAGCTGCAAAAGTAAATGCGCCGAATAAAGAGCTTGAGAATCATGGCGTGTTAGATAGAAGTATTTTGCAAACGCTGGCTCATTTTTTAAATAGGCTTTTTAACTAAAGGTAAAGCAATGAATAAAGTGTTAAGAGCAAAAATAATTACCGTATGCGATAAAAAAATAGCAGCCAAAGGCGGAAATGTAGGGCTTTCTTTTTACGCTTTTTTTGCAAATAAAAACGACAACCCAGAGCTACTCATGCAAGCCGCAACTTGGTGGATACACACCCATAAATTAGATCACTTTGAAAAAGCCCACAAAATAAAACAGCTGATTATTGATGAAAAATAATCAGTACAAGCGCCCCCAATCAGTTATATAGCTTTAATTATTTAGCGACTTTATGCTGATGAGCATACCTGTTGCTTATTAAAGCTCATTTAATATAAAGCTCAGCGAGTTACTCATTACAATAAAACCTTTTTAATAATATTTATAAATGGCAATGAGTTACGCTATTTGTTATTTATAATGCACTTATGTTTTTTGCTACAGTGAGATCAATTATGAGCCGAGAAAAATACTTAGGTATGCAAGAAGGGGATCTTGATAATAAAAAGTATGCTAAATATTGGAACCCTCAAATGTCTCCCATGCAAAAACATACTCTACACGCTATTGAACACGGCCCAGAAGCCGGTGAACTAGGTTTTCCTGTTACAGACGCTAACACACTTCTTAAGCCGGGCTATTTACCGTTAGAAAACGGCTTTACACGTTTGAACAATGGACAAGTTTTTGTAAGCGTATTAACTAAAATGCCTAAAGTAACCGGAAAATGATTGACTGGTGGTTTGGCTGGCACTATCTAGAAAGCCAACGTTACAAGCTATGGCATCCGCGCTGTCATGTAGCTAACAAAGCAGAAAAAATGATAAGTGACGATCCTAATTTATCAGATCGTGAAAAGTATCTTAATAACCCTAATTATGTAACCGAATACATAGGTAGTAAATTACAAGATATACTTATTACCTTTTCAGAGCCTGCTACTTTTTTTGATACCAGCCAGTTTAAAAATGCAAATATTGGAACTGCTATTTGTGGCTCTATTGGGCTGCAAAAGTTTCCATTAAATTTTGCAAAGTTAATCCATTTGATCAGAGAAACTGAAGATGGTTGTGAAATGCGCAGTCGTTTTTGGCTCGGAAAACCCGAAATTAGAGGGCTCGACGCCAATGGAGCTGTAAATCAAATTGCAGGGGCTAAATTTTTCGCTAAAAATAGCGTGTCTATCGAAATGGGTAAAGAGTTATATGTTCATTGCGCTATGGAAATGAACCATTTATCTAGTTTTCTTCCTGAGTTATATAACGACTATCACGACAATAAACAATAAACTGGACTTCCCACAGTTTGCTA
>NZ_PNCW01000480.1:0-316 GCF_005886985.1 Pseudoalteromonas sp. S3178
CGGCTTTATGGCATAAGATGTGGGGGTGCCCATGACGCCAAACAATGCATCGACCTTATTTTCGTAAACGAGCTTACGCGCATTGGTTACGGTTTTGTGTGGCTCATAACCATCATCCAATACCTGCAACTCAATCGCAGCAGCACCATTCGCTTTGTGCTGATTATAAAAGTTAAAGTGTAGTTCGGCACCCGCTTTAAGTTGTTGACCGATCTCTTTTGCGGGCCCTGAAAGGGCAGTAGACATGCCAATTTTCACCACAGATTGAGCAGATACTGTAAAATTCAGTACAGCAGAAGCAAAAACGAATAGTAAA
>NZ_PNCW01000481.1:0-379 GCF_005886985.1 Pseudoalteromonas sp. S3178
AACTAAATAAAAAAGGTAGGCCACTCACATGCGAGCCGAGCAATCTTCTTTGCTGTATTTACATATCGCCGTTTTATTATTCGGTGGTACCGCACTTTTTGCAAAACTCATCGATTTATCAGCATTAGACATTACCGTATACCGAACTGCAGTGGCCTTCGTTGCACTTGTGCTCTTGTTAACATTACAACGAAAGAAAATTACCTTACAGACTTCAAAAGATTATTTAATCGCTATTTTATTAGGTGTTGTTGTTGGCTTGCATTGGGTGACCTATTTTGCGGGAATGCAAATGGCAGGCATAGCCATTGGCATTATCGCTTTTTTCACTTACCCAGTTTTAACGGTCTTTTTAGAACCCTTTTTCACCCAAAAGCAA
>NZ_PNCW01000482.1:0-289 GCF_005886985.1 Pseudoalteromonas sp. S3178
TATGAACTTCTTCTTTTGCGTATCTGTCAAAGTTGTCCATTTATGCCCTCTACCAGTTGTAACAGTGTCCCACTCTCCAAATGCTGAATATCCCTGAGCAATCCCTGATGGAGATAAATCCAAAGGCATTCCATCAAAAGTCGTACCACCGTATTGCACGTTACCCAGTGGATAAACCACATCTTTATCAGAGATTTTCTCATGCCAAGTTTCAAGGAATACGAGATCTTTACGAGAGGTAATGACAGATTCTGTAGAAGTTAAAACCTGAAATGAATGAATTTTTAAA
>NZ_PNCW01000483.1:0-291 GCF_005886985.1 Pseudoalteromonas sp. S3178
GAAAAACGGGTAACTGTCAGATCAAGTCTGAGCTAGTACATATTACAGGGTCTATTCGCGCTCTCACCCTGCATTTTTGCTTAACTTTCACACCAAAATCGCCACGGTGTATGGTCCTACTTAGCACCTCTGATAGCCTTGAACGTACAGTTGTCCATTGAAACACCTAACGTGCCATTTGAATTTATCGCGTATGTGGTTTGGATTTTACTAGAACCAATCTCAAGCATGCTAACAAACTCATTACCGACCAAAAGCTGGTGAATAATAATGCTGCTATTCTCGTCAATG
>NZ_PNCW01000484.1:0-333 GCF_005886985.1 Pseudoalteromonas sp. S3178
ACAAAGCGCGATTAACTTGCCTTCATCGACAACTAACCGCTCTTTATTTATGACAGGCGCTCAAGGTCTTGTTGATCAAATGGATAGACTGTCAGGGATAGTTGTTGATCAAAACAGTATTGTGAACGAGCAATTGGATATTTTCTCAGAAGAAGCCAATAACCTTGTTCAAAAAATCAGCGAATTAAATAAGCAAGTAGCGAGTAAATCAGCACTCAACCTGAACAATGTCGATCACAGTGTGCTTAACGAACGAGATCAAGCTATCAAGGAGCTCGCTGAACTTGTAGATATAGAAACACTCGATGGTGAAAATGGCGAGAAGCTCGTGTT
>NZ_PNCW01000485.1:0-279 GCF_005886985.1 Pseudoalteromonas sp. S3178
CTTGCTCTTTTCTGCGGTTTTTTATCTGCGTTCAGAGCGTACGGTAAGTTGATGTGGCGCTAACTCCTCATTCTGAGTTAGTTCATAAAGTTTGGGTCCACTTAAAAGCTAATTACCTGTTGTCATAGCTTTTAAGCGGATCATTCAATTAAGTGAGCTGTTATAAGACTAAAGCTCTGATTTTAGAATATCAATGGCACGTTCTACTTGATTATCAGTGCCATTGATAATGCTCTCTCTAGTTCTCGGCACTAAATAATCTGGCGCAATACCTGCGTT
>NZ_PNCW01000486.1:0-335 GCF_005886985.1 Pseudoalteromonas sp. S3178
GGGTTACAATGAAAATAACACGTTATTTGCTATTAAGTATATTACCAACAATGGTGATGGCTGCACCGGAAGTACATTACAATGAATGTAAATCAAGCTTTAATTACCTAGGTGCAGACTACCAAGGCACCACTAATAAAAATAATGCAGGTAGCCAATGGTGCTACTTAAAAAGCCCTGTTGAAGAGTCTAGCTGGGGAAATGTTCGAGCAGAAACTTTACCAAAATATAAAACAATATCAGGTAAAACTTGTATGGACCCTTCATCCGATAAGGGTGAACAGTTTTATGGTTGCTCTTCTCGCAATCACACAACACCTTGGTGCTATATTGAT
>NZ_PNCW01000487.1:0-302 GCF_005886985.1 Pseudoalteromonas sp. S3178
ATCGTTTGCCAGTGCAGGTGAACTTAATAACGCTACTGCCAGTGTCGTCGCTACCGTGGTCAATTTGCTATGTATTTTCATGTTAAACCTCTGCCTTATCTCCGTGCTGCTCAAGCCAAATTTTACGGTCGCCAGAGCGCTTCTTAGCTAACAGCATATCCATCATTTCGAGGGTTTGTTCAGGCTCATCTAATGTCAGCTGAACTAAACGTCTAGTATTTGGATCCATGGTGGTTTCACGCAATTGCAACGGGTTCATTTCACCCAACCCTTTAAAGCGTTGTACGTAGATCGGAAGGAGC
>NZ_PNCW01000488.1:0-289 GCF_005886985.1 Pseudoalteromonas sp. S3178
CACGGCCAAATAACGCCGCTTTTGGCCCTTTGAGTATTTCAACACGTTCGATACCAGATGCATCTCTTGGTCCAGAAAAACCACGACCTGCGTTAAAACCATTCACTAAATAGCCGCTGGGTACATTCTCGTCGCCAAAGAAACCGCGAATGGCGAAGCTATCCCACAGCCCTCCTAAACTATTTTGACGGCTTACTGATGCCGATAAATCTAGAACCTGTGTTAATCCAGTCAAGCCGGTATTTTCAATTAGATCAGCATCCAGTTCGAGAATCGCTTCTGGAGATTG
>NZ_PNCW01000489.1:0-362 GCF_005886985.1 Pseudoalteromonas sp. S3178
ACACGAGCTAAGTGTTACTGATACCCGGAAAAAAATTCTTCAGTTTTTTTTGGAATCTGCTGGTGCACTTACCCATGCTGATATTGAACAGCAGATGGGTGAAGCTTTTGACAGGGTTACTATTTACAGAACATTACAAACCTTTGTAGAAAAAGGGATTATTCATACCATACCTTCTGCCGATAATGCTATCCGCTATGCATTATGTAAAGACAATTGCGCTGCCGGTCACCACCACGATGATCATGTACATTTTCTGTGTAATGATTGTGGTACTACCTATTGCCTAGATCATGTATCGGTACCCAAAATAAAATTGCCAAAGGGTTTTACTGCTAAGATCGGAGAGCACACGTCTGAAC